>NZ_DDBA01000054.1:0-47147 GCF_002333005.1 Empedobacter sp. UBA2044 | reverse complement strand
TCTGCCCGCATTTGTCCACTTCTGTCCAGTTGCTTTTTACACAATAATAGTAATATAACAAAATAAAAACCTCGCTAACCTCCTATTTATAAGTGCTAGAGAGAAGTTGAATTTTTGGTCAATTTTGGTCTTGTTCGACCATCGTTCGACCATTGTTCGACGAATCTTCGGAAAAACGGCATTCTCGTCGAAGAACGGTCGAAGAAAACACGAACAAAAGTGGGAGGAAATTGAAATTGTAAAAATAAAATGATGCAAGAATACTTTGTTTCGCTATCCATACATTCATTATTACATTCTACAATAAATTATTTCGTGATACATGAATATTTTTTTTATAAGTATCTTATTTACAAAAAAATAATTATACTTGCTTCTAATTTTACGAAATACAGATATAGGTGATTTTTTACGAAACAAAAGCTAGATCTGTTTCGTGAAAAAACAATGTTGGTTGCAATTTTTAACAGCATGACGTTGAAGAATTACGGTTTATTTAAATAGTTTTGAAGAACATTTTACAAATTTCTCAAATATAGCCACTCACTACTAAAGAGATTATATCGTATTTTGTAAACAAATTGATTTATTAAATTATTACCAATATGGGAAATAACCCAACCTACTGCAGGAAGCAGATTAATTAATTTAACACTAAAAAAAATTACATGAAAAAATTAGTTTTTACATTAGGTTTTATGCTAATTGGAACACTTGCTTTTGCTTCAAATGAAAAGATTGAAGAACCCAAAACAATTATTCAAAAAGAAAATTGTGAAGAAAAAAGATCTTTAACAATACAAGTATTTGAAGAGGCTAACTTAGGATTATCTTCAGATGAGTTAATTGAACTTGGAGACGCTATGTACAATATTTGTACATTTAACAATATGAATAGATAATCATTATTTTTTTTATTTTGATCCTTTAATAATTAAAGGATCAAAATAAATATTAATTATAATTTATAATATGAAAACAATTAAAATTTTAATATTATTATTATTTACTTATAATCTATTTGCTCAAGAAAAAGCTAATACATTTATATATAAATTTTATAATGCTTATGACTCTGAAAAAATCACCGCATTAAGTAAAAAAGGAATTTCGGTAAAATTCGACGATTCAATAACATATATACTTGAACAAAATGATTCAATAGGAACTTTTAAAGCCGAGTCTAAATTAAATAATTCACAAGGTACTAGCTTCGATTTAACAGAAGTATTTATAAAATCTCAAGGTGATTTTTTTTATGATTACAAAAATAACATTACATTAAACAGTAAAAGAGATTATGTAATTAAAATTGATGAAAATGATTTTACTTGGGAGATTATTGAAGACAATATTTCTTGTTTGGAACGTATATGTAAAAAAGCTAAATTTACAAAAATAGAAAAAGGAGTAACAAAAGACAGAGAATATACAATTGAAGTTTTATATGATGACAGTTATTCAAAAAATATATTACCGTTTGGACTTTTAGGTTTAAAAGGATTAATTGTTAAAATTAACTTTAATGGTAATCAAGAAGTTATCCTAGAAGAAATGAAATATAATAAAAATATCAAAATAAAACCTTTCAAGGATAAAAGAAAAATAATTACTCAAAGAGAGTATAATGAAATTTTAAACAATAAAATGCTGGAAATGAAAGATAGACTAAATTTAAAAGTTGTAATTCCTAGTTAAAAAAACTGCTACCAACATAGTATTTGCGAAAAACGGGCTGAAAGTAAACTTTCATCCCTTCTTTTTCCGTTCGCAAAATTGCTTTTCAGAAAACTTTTATATAATTTAGTTTCAGCTAAGCAATTTGCTTGAACGCACGAACTTGAACTTCGTTCAATTTTCTTCCCGTTCTTCGCAAATACCAGGCTCGTTATACGAGATTTTAAACCAACACCGAACCATATGAACGAAAAATTACAAGAAATTTACAATTCTAAATGGAATGAATTATCTGATGGATTGAATGAAATTCTCAAGGATAATTCAAAAGAAAATAAACCTACAAATCCTTTATTACTTTATATAAATGAAAATGATTATAAAAATGCAGACATTAAAATAATGATTTTTGGACAGGAAACTAATGATTGGGAAGGAAATTTTCAAAATGATATAAATATTTGTCTAGACACCTATGACGATTTTTTTAATGCAAATGACTGCTTCTCATATGGTGGACAATTTTGGAACGGATTTAATAGATTTTTGACATTATTGCAAAATGAATTTCCTAACAAAAAAATTTCAAGTGTTTGGAATAACGTAATAAAAATTGGAAATTCAGGAAGAGATAAAAACTATCCGCCAGAATATATTTACAATATAGAAAATGAAAAGTTCAAAGTTATTAGCAGTGAAATTGAAATTTTAAGACCTGATATAATCTTATTTTTGTCGGGTCCAAATTATGATCTAGAATTAAAAAACTCGCTAAATGAAGCGGTATTTTCAGAATTAAGTGAGGATTTTACAGAAAGAAAATTGGCTAAAATAAAATACAAAAATTACAAAAACGTATTTAGAACTTATCATCCAAATTACCTATGGAGAAATGGAATTGACACATACTTTAACGAAATAATTAAAAAAATAGAAATATAAAAACCTCGTATAACATGGGTTTTGCAAGATGCGGGGTTGAAGGAAATCTCAGAAAATTTGTAGGCGGTACCCGCAAAAAACCATTTCATTTTTTTTTGTAAATTTGAAAAAAACGAAAATGGTTTTTGCTAGCGTTCGGTTCTCCTCTCCACTTTCGGTTTGCAGTAGCCCGCACCTCGCAAAGCCCTTTCCCGTTGTACGACATAGTAAAACCGAACCAAACAAAATGAAAGTCAGAGAAGAAAAGTTAAGAACAATTATAGAATGGTCGGAGAAAAACGAAGATGTAAGAGTTCTTCTTCTGACAAGTTCACTTGTAAATCCTTTAGCACTTGTTGACGAATTTAGTGATTTAGACATTGAATTTGTTTTTGAGGATAATACAAATTACATTTCAGACAAAAGCTGGACGCTTAAATTCGGAAATCCAATTGCTATGATTGAAGAAGACGAAAGTTGTTTTAACCATAAACACGCAATGAAAATGCTACTTTATGAAGACGGTGTGAAAGTAGATTTTAAACTTTACAGCAAATCAAAATTTATAAAGGAAACGCAAGAGAAAGAATTACCAGAAGATTGGGATATTGGTTATAAAATTTTAATTGATAAAGATGGTATTACAAAGCAAATGCTGAAACCAACTTATCAAATTTCCATTATCAAAAAACCGTCTGAAAAAGAGTTTCAAAATCTAATAAACGATTTTTGGTGGGACACAACTTACGTGGCAAAGTGTCTTGTGAGAGATGAAATATTCTATGCGAAATTTATGTCGGAAACCGTTATTCGCACAGAATATCTAATTCCTTTAATTGAATGGCACATTGCAAGTGAACACAATTGGAACATAACGACCAATAAATATGGACGACTTTTCAAAAAGTATCTTAACCAGGAAATGTGGGCTAAAACAGAACAAACATTTTCAGGGAGCGATATAAAGGAAAATTGGACTGCTCTATTTTCAATGACTGATTTAGTTTCAGAAATAGGAACTGAATTGTCAAAAAAATTAGAGTACAAATACCCGGATAAATTAGAAAATGACATACGAAAATATTTAGCTGGACTAAAACCCAAAACATAACTACGTCGTACAACATCGTATTGGCAATAGGCGGGCTGAACGGCTTCGTATCAACGGAAGTGCAAAATTCAACTTCTGTTCTTCGATTAAAGTTCAGTGCTAAAAATCCCGCCCATCGCCAATACGCGGCACGTTAGCTGTAATTTTAAAACGACAAACAATGAAGAAAATAATAATTCTGATAGTTGTATTTTTTGTTCAAAAATCATTCGGACAAAATTTAATAATTGATATTGACAATGGTTTAGTAACAATAAAATCTGTCAGCATAACATTTGACTATTCTCAAGGCAGTGACGGACGAGTTGTTTGCTACCCAACTCATTGGACAACAACAAGTGGGTCAGATGGTAGAATCGTTGCATATCCATCAGGTTGGACTTGGGAGCAAGGAAGCGATGGACGCAAAGTTGTTAGACCCTCATCAGGTTGGACTTGGGAATCAGGTAGTGACGGACGCAAGGTTGTTAGACCTTCATCAGGTTGGACTTGGGAATCAGGTAGTGACGGACGCAAAGTTGTTAGACCTTCGTCAGGTTGGACTTGGGAATCAGGTAGTGACGGACGCAAAGTTGTTAGACCAAATGGAAGTTCAAGTAACTTAGAATTTATTTTTATCAATGCTGAGTATCTAGCGATTTTTGAAGACTAGCCGATCTAAACTTAATTCATAAAAAAGTTGAGGAATAAATTCTTTTCGTCCTTGCATACTACAAGATATAAAAAATTGCTATATTTAGTGTTGTGCAACAAGCACATCGCATTAACAAAATAACGAGTTTCAACTAAATAAAAATCCTTGTCAAGGTTTAGAACTTTGACAAGGATTTTTTTATGTATCAATTAAAATAATAAAAACTGAACGGGTTTGATTAAATATCTAAAAACGAAAGATTACTCTTCCCATTCTTCTTTTATTTGTCGCGCTTCATAATCTGCAACCATTTCTGCTTCATAATCTACTTTTTCTCCTTTTGAGAATCGACGAATTGCACTATCGAATAATGAATAAACCACAGGAACAATAATTAAGGTTAGGAATAATGAGGAAACTAATCCACCGATAATAACCCATGCCAAACCGTTGTTCATCTCTGCTCCTGCTCCTTCTGCCAAAGCAATCGGAATCATACCAAAAACCATGGCGATAGTTGTCATCAAAATTGGACGAAGACGTGCATGATTGGCTTGTACCAAAGCATTGTGTGTTGTTTCTCCTGCTTCTTTTCTATGGTTTGTAAAATCGACTAATAAAATGGCATTTTTGCACACCAAACCAATCAACATAATCATTCCGAGAATCGTGAAGATATTCAACGAATTATTAGTTAAAGCTAAAACCACAAAGACTCCAATTAATGATAATGGAATAGAAAACAAAACCACGAAAGGATAAATAAACGAATCATACAAAGCAACCATCACCAAATAAACTAAAATAATTGCTGCTAATAATGCGTAACCTAATGTACCAAAACCTTCGGATTGATTTTCTTCATCTCCACCCCAAACATACGATACACCGGTTGGTTTTTTACTATCAATTTTTTGTAAACTATTTTTGAAATCAGTCACAATATCACCCGTTGTACGACCAACAGATTGCGCTTGCACAGTTACAGAAGGTGTTTTATCACGACGCTCTAAGAAACTTGGTCCAGAACTTTGTGTAACCGTTGCAAATTGATCCAAACGAATTTGTTGTCCTTTATCATTCATAAATATCAAACTACGAACATCATCGATATTCGAACGATTAAAATTATTGTACTGAATATTAATATCATATTCGTATTCACCCGCTCTAAATTTACCATCTGTATTTCCAGAGAAAGCAGTTTGCATCGTCAAACCAACTGTTTGTAAATTCAATCCTAAAGCAGCCATTTTATCACGGTCAACTTGCACATTAATTTCAGGATTTCCGGCTTCTGTCGTTAATTTCACTTCCGAAGAACCCTTAATTTGCTCTAATTCGTGTTTTGCTAATTCAGCAAATTTCATGGCGCTTTCTAAATTTGGACCTGTCACAACCAACGCTATTGGCGCTTGTTCCGCTCCAATTAAACCAACTGGAACAGTTTTAACCTTAGCACCAACTAATTCTTTTTCTAAATCGCGTTTTACTTTTGCCGCATAAATAAATGAATTGTCTTCACGCTCTGATTTATCATTTAAAATAACGTCTATTTCTGCTTTATAAGCTGTTGCTTGTGCTGCTCCAAATCCTTCAGAACTTTGACCAACAGTTGTAATCATATCAACAACTTCTTTTTTACCACGTAAAAATTTTTCTGCTTTTTGCGTCATAAAATTTGATTCCTCTATTGTTGCATCTTTTGGTAACTCTATTTGAACTAAGAATTCACCTTTATCTGTTTTAGGGAAGAATTCACCACCAATATATTTTCCTCCCATTAAAACTCCAATAACTGCAAATAAAACGATAAATACCCCAATAAAAACTCCAATTCTACGAACGGTAGATTTTAAACACCATTCTAACATATCAGAAATGAAGTGGGTAAATTTCATTAATTGTTTTTCGAACCAAAGAATAAATTTCTCAAAAATATTTTTCCCTGTGATATGTTCTAATTTCCCGAAACGAGAAGACAACCAAGGAACAATTGTAAATGACGACAATAAGGATAGTAAGGTTGCGATAACGACTGTCACACAAAACTGTGCAATAATATTCGCCACCAAACCTGTACTCATTGCAATTGGTAAGAATACCACGACAATTACCAACGTAATAGCTGTTACTGTAAATCCAATTTCTTTTGCCCCATCGTATGATGCTCTAATTTTCGATTTTCCCATCTCCATGTGACGGTAAATATTCTCTAAAACAACGATAGCATCATCCACTAAAATCCCTACAACAAGCGATAAACCAAGTAACGACATCAAGTTTAAGGTATACCCCATTAAGTACATTCCGATAAAAGTCGCAATTAACGATGCTGGAATAGAAACCATTACAATAAAAGCATTACGAATACTATGTAAAAATAAAAGCATTACAATTGCAACTAAAACAACTGCTAAAACTAAATCGAAAATAACGTGATCTGCCGCAGCCAATGTAAAATCAGACGTATCATTTACAATCTGAATTTTAAGTCCTTCTTTCTTATAATCTGTTTCAACTTTTTTGATGGTTTCTTTCATCAATTCAGAAACTGCAACCGCATTTGCATCTGATTGTTTTACAACCTGAACAATAATCGCTGAACTCTGATTAACACGTGCAATTTTTTCTACTTCTTTTTGAGAATCTTGCACAAAAGCAACTTCCGATAAACGAACTTGAATTCCATTATTCGAAGAAATTACCAAATTATTTAATTCATCAACTGATTTATATTTTCCAGAAAGACGAATAATTGTAGAGTTTTCACGTGTTTTTACACTTCCTGTTGGGAAATCTAAATTCGAAGTTAAGATTGCTTGCTGAACTTGAGGCACAGATAATCCATAACCTTTCAATTTCACAGGATCTAAACTTACCTGAATTTCACGTTCTTGTCCTCCAATCAAATTTACTTGCGCAACACCTGTCACACGCGATAAAACTGGTTCTATTTTTTTATCTAACAAATCATACAAATCTTTTTCTGTCAACTTATCAGACGTTACACCAGCTGTAATAATTGGTAAATCACTTAACGAGAATTTCGTCAAAGAAGGCGGATCTACATCATCAGGTAAATCTTTCTCAATGGCATTAATCTTACGTTGCGCATCATTCAACGCTAAATCTGCATTTGCATCAGAATTCAACGTCACCATTACAACTGATAAACTTTCATAAGATTTCGATTCTACTTTCTTTACATTTTCTAAGGCTGCAACCGCATCCTCTATCTTTTTGGTTACAGAATTTTCAACTTCGTTTGGAGAAGCTCCAGGATAAACCGTTGAAATCGTAACAACATTCGTTTCAAATTTTGGGATTAATTCGTATCCCATTTGCGTATAACTAAACAATCCTCCTAATGTTAAAATCGTGAATAACACGATAATCATTGTGGGACGTTTAATTGATATTTCTGCTATTTTCATGGAAAAACTACTCTTATTTTACAACTTTCACTTTCGTTCCATCTTTCAGATTAATCTGACCACTTGTCACGATTTCAGCTCCATCTTTAATTCCACTAATAATTTCAACTTCAGTTCCAACCGTTTTCCCAATCACAACTTTCGTTAATTTCGCTGTATTATTTTCAACCACGAAAACTTGTCCAGAACTAATTCCGTTAACAAAAGCATTCGCTGGAACAACCAATACATTTTTCCCTGCATTTACATCATCTTTTGTCGAGAAAACTGCCGTTCCGTACATACCAGCTTTTAAACCAGAATTATTCGAAACTTGAATTTCTACTGGAAAGTTTAATGAAGCATCTGCTTTAGGCGCAATAAAAGAAATTTTTCCTGCAAATTCTTGATCAGGAAAAACACTCGCCAATACTTTGATTGTTTGTCCCACTTTCAAATTCACAACTTCAGCTTCTGTTACTGTAACTTGTAATTTTAGTTTTGACACATTAACAATATCAAACATTTGCGAACCCGGTGCTACTACAGATCCTGGCTCTATGTAACGCTTGTTAATCACACCAGAAATAGTTGCTTTTACATTGGTATCACGAACACGTAAATTTTGTGCAGAAACCGCTGCTCTTGCATTTTTTAATTGCAAACGCGAATTATCCAATTGTTGCTTTGTTACTCCTCCAGTTTTGTACGCATTTTCGTAACGTTGATTATCTATAATCGCATTTTGAAGATTATTTTGTGCTTGAGTTACATCAACCTCAATTGCATCTTTTTTGATTGTTGCCAATGTTTGACCAACAGAAACATAACTACCTTCATCTACCAATACACGAACAATTCTTCCTGAAATTTCTGAAGGAAAACTCATTTCCTGAAATGGCGCAAATGTACCGTTTGACGTATAATCTGTATTTAAGCTTTCGTATTTTGCTTTAATTGTATTTACCACAACCTCATCGTTATTAGCATTTACAATCGCAACTTCCTTTTCTTGCTTCGCTTTGTTATTTTTGATTATGTAAACTGCTCCACCAATCAAGCCAGCAGCAATTAATATATAAAGTAAAGTTTTTACTGATTTCATAAATCGGTTCTATTATTGAATTAATGTTTTTAAATCTCCTTTTGCTTTGATTAATGCGATTTCGGCAATTTTATATTCTAATAAAGCATTTGAGTAATTATTTCTAGCATCTGTCAACGCATTTTCAGCATCTAAAATTTCTGTCAAATTAGCTAAACCTTGTTGGTAATTATTTTGAGTATTTGATAAAACTTTCTCCGCCAAACTCACGTTTTCTTCTTGAATATCGACACTTTTCAATGCATTTTCAATTTGTGCTTTTGCATTTTGATATTCTAAACTCAAACCAAGTTTTGTGTCATTCATTTGTTCTTCGATATCCAACAAATCAATTTCTGCTTGATTAATTTTTGCTTTTGTAGCTCCTCCTGAAAAAATCGGAACTTTAACACTCAAACCTATCGAAGCCAAATCTGACCAGATGTAACTTTTCGACGTAATAAATTTTTCGCCAAAACCTTGCAATCCATAATTTCCAGCTAAACCAACTGTTGGATATAAATTCGCACGCTCGGCTTCTTTAGCAAAATCTAACAATTCTTTTTGTTTTGATAAAACTTTAAATTCTGTTCTATTTTCAACATCTATTTGATCTTCCAACAAAACTAAATTTGGCGCAATAGTTTCTACTGCTAAATTAATTGGTTTCTCAATTGTATAACCCATATAAAATTTCAATGCATTTTTGTTGATTTCAACTGCATTTACCAACTGTTGACGCGAAGAAGAAATGTTATTTAATTGTACAACAATTCGGTCCAAATCAATTGGTTTTGCCAAACCATTATCCACTAAACTTTTGATTACATTTCGAACTTTATTTGTGTTTTCGTAACTTTTTTCAATCGTTTTTAATTTTTCTTCTTGAATAAAAACTTGATAATACGCATTCGCTACACGCTCAATAATTTGTTCGTCAGTTAAATCTGCATTTACCTGATAAAATTCGCGTGTTGTTTTCGCGGCTTTCAAACCTGTAAAAACACGTTGATCGAACAATGTTTGGTTTACCGTTACACCCAAACTCGAATTCCATGGTTGTCCCATTTTGATCACAGTTGTTTGTCCTCCCATTGTCAACGCCATTTCTTGTACAATTGGATTATATTGCAAACCTCCATTGGCATTTACCTGAGGCAAAGCTCCTGCTCTAGCTTCATCAATTTTGTATTCGGCTTTTTTGATTGCCAAATCTGCTCGTTTAGCATCTGCTTTATTTTCTAACGCAAAATTTACCGCATCTTTAAGTGCAATAACTTCTTGAGCATTAGCTGAACTTATCAATGCTACAATCGCTATAGAAAGTAATGGTTTTAATCTTTTCATTGATATATTAATTGTTAAAAAGTGTATTGAGAATAATTTCTTTTCGATCAGAAAGAATACGTTTAAAATCTTTGTCACTCAATTTCAAATCCAATTGAAGAAGTGGACGAATTGTAAACGGATAATTTACCAAGGAAATCATGTTTAACAAAAACTGAAGTGGTTCCATCTTTTTAATCGTTCCTTTTTCCATTTCTTCCTCTAATCTTTCGTAAAAAACATTTACAACTACATCTAAATCATCTTTCATTAACTTAGAACACATTGTATTATTTTTATTCATTTCGGTAACGATGTAAGTTTCCAAATATGGATACTTGATTGATGTTGCAATAGAATCCTCTATAAATTCGCCAATCATTTCTTTGATATCACGATTTCTATCAAAAATAGCGCGCGATTTTTCATTACTTACACGCGTAGCTTCTTCGTAAATAATACTAATTAAATTGTTTCGCGATCTGAAATAATAATTAATCAACGTTCTATTCACTTTCGCTTCATCAGCTATTTCTTGCGTAGTTGCATGAAATCTACCTTCCGCAAAAAACATTCTTTTCGCTGTTTCTTTGATCAATTCTTCTGTATCGTCTTTCATATCTGTGCGGCTTTTTTATTTTGACAAAATTGTCAAACAAAATTATTAATATATTTCGTTAATCCAAATAGTTAAACATTATTTTTAAAAAAATTGAAGAAAATCATAAAGATTACCGAACTGATTATCCGTAAATTTGCTTGATGAAAGAACAATATGATTTGATAATTGTAGGTGCTGGGCCAATTGGTTTGGCTTGTGCAATAGAAGCGAAAAGAAACAATCTTTCTTATTTAATTATTGAAAAAGGTGCTTTAACAAATAGTTTGTACAACTATCCTTTGTATATGACATTTTTTTCGACTGCCGAACGATTAGAAATTGGAGAAATTCCGTTCAATTGTATTGCGCCAAAACCTGGTCGACAAGAGGCGTTAGAATATTATCGAAACATTCATAAATATTTCAAATTCAATCTAAATCTATACGAAGAAGTTGAAACGATTAATAAAGTTGAAACAAATCATTTCGAAGTTAAAACATCAAAAAATAACTATTCAACTAACAATATAGTCCTTGCAACTGGTTTTTATGACATTCCAAACTTAATGAATATTGAAGGTGAAAATTTGCCAAAAGTTCATCATTATTACAAGGAAGCTCACCCTTATTCTTTTCAGAACGTAGTGGTTGTTGGAGCGAATAATTCTTCTGTTGATGCAGCTTTAGAATGTTATCGAAAAGGTGCAAATGTAACAATGGTGATTCGCGGAGAAGGTTTTACGCATCGACTAAAATATTGGGTTCGTCCAGATATCGAAAATCGAATTGCAGAAGGAAGTATCAAAGCTTATTTCAACTCGAATATTACTTCTATTGACGAAAATCAAGTTCATATCAAAACACCAGAAGGTGATATTTCAATTGAAAATGATACCGTTTTAGCTTTAACTGGTTATCATCCAAATTTCAATTTTTTGGAGAACTGTGGAATAACTTTCAGTGATGATGAATTGAAAACACCAACTTACAATCCCGAAACAATGGAAACAAATGTGGATGGTTTATATTTGGCAGGCGTTGTTTGTGGTGGTATGTTGACAAATATTTGGTTTATTGAAAATTCGCGCGTACATGCACAGCAAATTGTTGAGGCAATTTTAGCAAAAAATAATAAATAAAAGTTTCTGTATTAATCAGAAAATAAAAATAAAAATAAAAATAACATGAAAGACCTTTTCGGACAGGCAATTTTAGATTATCAAACCAATCATTCGCCCGAAGATCTCTATACCGAAACATCAATTTCAGAGTTAGATGTGATGCCAATTGATTATCTTTTTCGAGAGTATGATGACATGCCTCCTCTAGAGCAAAAAGCACTTGATTTGTCAAAAGGAAAAATATTGGATGTTGGTTGTGGAGCAGGTTCTCATTCACTTTATTTGCAAGAAAAAAGTTCAGATGTTTTAGCGATTGATATTTCTCCAAAAGCGATTGAAGCTTGTTTGTTGAGAGGAATTAAAAATGCAAAAGTTCAGAATTTCCTTGAAATCAATGAAGCTGAGAAATTTGATACGATTCTATTTTTGATGAACGGAACTGGAATTTTTCAGAATTTAGTTTTAATTAATGTTTTCTTGGATAAAATCAAAAATTTATTAACCGAGAATGGTCAAGTTTTGATTGATGGAACCGACATTATTTATATGTTTGATGAAGACGAAGATGGTGGAAAATGGATTCCGAGTAATGGAAATTACTATGGTGAATTAGATTTTACGGTTCATTATAAAGGCGAGCAAGAAGAACCTATTCAATGGTTGTATTTGGATTTTGACACGTTAAAAAATGCGTGCGAATATCATAAACTAAAATGTACAAAAATAAAAACCGAAGGAGATTCTTATTTAGCAAAAATTACTTTGTAAAATATCGTTTCGATAATAAAATACAAACTCATTAGTTCATTAGAATTAGTGAGTTTTTTTTTATTCTCAAACAAAATTGATAATGATATAAAGTTAATCAATAGTTGAACAATTAATTATCTTTTAAAAAATTCTTAAATTAGTGGAGATTAAACGCAATTTATGGAAGAACACTTGCCAAAACTCATTACCGATCTTGGATTAATTCTATGTGTAGGCGCTGTGACGACGCTTATTTTCAAACGCATCAACCAACCTCTTGTTTTAGGTTATATTATTGCTGGTTTTTTGGTTGGACCGCATTTCGAATATATTCCGTCCGTTGCAGAAGAACATAATGTGGAGATTTGGGCGAAGATTGGTGTTATATTTTTGCTTTTTAGTCTTGGTCTCGAATTTAGTTTCAAAAAATTACTCAATGTTGGTGGTTCTGCCTCCATCACTGCGATTGTCGAAATCATTTGTATTGTAACCGTTGGTTATTTTGTTGGTCGATTTATGAATTGGTCGACAATGGATAGTATTTTCCTCGGCGGTTTATTAGCAAGTTCCTCTACAACCATTATTATTAGAGCATTTGATGAATTAGGATTGAAACGAAAGAAATTCGCGAATGTCGTTTTCGGAATTTTAATTGTAGAAGATATTGTGGTCATTTTATTAATGGTTATGCTTTCTACTATGGCGGTTAGCCAGCATTTTAACGGAGCAGAAATGATTAATTCTTTCGTTAAATTAGGTTTCTTTTTAGCGGTTTGGTTTATTGGAGGAATTTTTATTATTCCAACTTTTTTACGTTCAATTAAGAACTATTTAGATGATGAAACTTTACTAATTATCTCAATTGGGTTATGTCTTGGAATGGTTTATATCGCGGATAGTGCTGGGTTTTCTATAGAATTAGGTGCATTTGTAATGGGGTCTATTCTAGCTGAAACTGTTTATGCAGAAAAAATCGAACATAATTTTCAATCTGTAAAAAATTTATTTGCTACAATCTTCTTTATTTCTATTGGAATGATGATTGATCCTGTTTCAATGTACGAACACAAATGGGCAATTTTAATTGTAACATTGCTGACGATTTTTGGAAAGTTAATTTTTACCACTTTAGGTGCTATAATTTCAGGACAACCGCTAAAACAGTCCGTACAAGTAGGAATGAGTATGGCACAAATTGGTGAATTTGCTTTCATCGTTGCTGGTTTGGGACTTTCTCTTGGCGTAACAAGCGACTTCTTATTTCCTGTTGCAGTCGGTGTTTCGGCAATTACAACATTTACTACACCTTATTTAATAAAATCATCTGACAAAGTTTATACTTTATTGGAAAAAGTTCTTCCACAAAAATTTATTCAAGGTGTTGAAAATTATTCATCTGATACACAACACATTCAAAACGAAAATAAATGGAATAAAATCATCAAACAAACAGTTTCTACAATTTTTATCAATGGAATAATCATTATCGCAATCACATTGATTATCAAAAGCTACGTTTTATTCTTATTAACCGATTGGTTTACCTATTTTGGCGCAAGTTTGGTTAGCCTTACATTGACATTTGTATTGTGTATTCCATTTATTTGGGCAATTATTGGAAATCGACCAAAAAGAGAAATTATTGGAGAGTTTTGGGATGAATCTAATTATAATCGTGCACCAATTATCGCGATTATTTCTATCCGTTTAACTTTAGTTGTAGTTGCTGTAATTTTTATTTATAATCAATTTTTTTCAAGCACAATTGCCTCAATTGTATTAGTTATTGGATTATTGATTACAATGTATTTTCTTTCAAAATATTTCAATCAATTTTACAATTATATTCAAACAAAATTCATTTATAACTTAAATGAACGTGAAATTTTGACTAAAAAAATTGAAGAGAAAAAGAAACAAGATAAATTTCAATATACTTGGGATAACACGCATATTTCGGATATGATTGTTCCGCAAAATGCCAATTTTATTGGTGTTTTTTTGGGTGAATTGGATTGGCGAACAAAATTTCAGATCAATATTGCCTATATCAAACGTGGCGATCGAATTATTCAGACTCCAAATTCTGAATCAGTTTTATATCCTTTCGATAAAATTGGAATTATTGGAACGGATGAACATATTCAACGATTTGAGAAGTATTTGCAAATTATTGGTGAAACTCCTCCAGAAAATAATGATCTTAAAAATACAGATAATTTTACGTTGGATAAAGTAGTTATTCCGAATGATTTTTGTGTTTTGGAGCATAAATCGATTGGCTGGGTAAAAGATACGGCAAAAGGAATTGTGGTTTCGATAGAGCGCGATGGAAAAATGATTCACAATCCTGATCGAAATGTACCAATTGAATTGGGCGATTATTTGACAATTGTTGCCGATAAGAAAAACTTAAAAAACTTTATTCAAGAGTATCATTTAAAATAAAGCGAGTAATTTTGCAAGATGCAGCGTAAGATTATTCACATCGATATGGACGCTTTTTATGCTTCTGTTGAACAACGAGATTTCCCCGAATTAAGAGGGAAATGCATTGCTGTTGGCGGAAATGAAGAACGTGGTGTGATTGCTACCGCTAGTTACGAAGCTAGAAAATATGGCGTCGGCTCTGCAATGTCTTCTGTTGTTGCAAAACGCAAATGTCCACATTTGATATTTGTAAAACCTCGATTTCAAGTTTATAAAGAAGTTTCGAATCAAATTCGTGAAATATTTCTTGAATATACTGATTTGGTTGAACCTTTATCTTTGGATGAAGCTTTTTTGGATGTAACAATTAACCATAAAGACATCGAAATCGCCACAGATATTGCAAACGAAATCAAACAAAAAATAAAGGAACGAACAGATTTGACTGCTTCTGCAGGTGTTTCTTTCAATAAATTTTTAGCTAAAATTGCTTCGGATTATAACAAACCTGATGGACTTTATGTGATTACGCCTAAAATGTCTGAAAATTTTATTGATCAATTACCAATCAAAAAATTTCATGGAATTGGAAAAGTAACTGCCGAACGTATGCAAATGATGGGCATTCATACAGGTTTGGACTTGAAAAACCTAGAATTAGAAAAACTGTTACGGGAATTCGGGAAATCAGGTAAATACTATTACAATATTGTTAGAGGATTAGATTTTAGAGAGGTCAACCCTACTCGATTGCGAAAATCATCTGGTTCAGAAACAACTTTTAGCAAAGATTTAGAAACATTAGAAGAAATGCAAATTGCTTTATTTCCACTAATAGAAGATGTTTGGAACTTTTCTTTAAAAACATCAATTTATGGAAGAACAATTACTGTAAAAATAAAACACAATGATTTTTCGGTTACTACAAAAAGTAAATCAGCATCATTTCCAGTTAAAAATAGAGAACTTTTTGATCTTATTTGTTATGATTTATTAAGTGAAGGTTACTCCTTAGAAAAACCAGTTCGACTATTAGGTGTTGCTATCTCTAATTTATCCAATAATCAAAAAAAATTCGGAACTCAACTAGAAATTCCATTTAGAGAAACTATATAAAATCTTCAATATAATTTATCTTTAATAAGATATGACAAAATCAACTTTTACCATTGTTTATCAAACAAAAGTATGTTCTAATAAATTAATAAAATATGGTAAAACGAGGAACGGCAAACAACGTTATAAACGAGCTAATTATAAATTGTAATATTTTTTAAGTAAAAAAAACTAATATTTTAGATTTTTAAAAACATTATTATAACTTAAATCATATCCTAATTTTTGTATATTAGCATTAGAGTTATCGGAAATAGATTGAAATACTAAGCAATAAGAACCGTTACAAAATAATTACTACTCTTTTTCAACAATATTTATAAAATTTTGATTTTCAATAAATAGTAGCTTTTATAAATACTTTAAAATAAAAAAAAAACCAACTTTTCAGTTGGCTTATTAATTTATCTAAGTAATATCAAAAATTAACAATTCTCGATTACGCTTTTTACCACGCGAATTACATTTGGCATTGCTGTATTCGCTGCATTTAATACATCTTCGTGCGAAACATCGAATGAAATTTCTGGTCCACCTAAATCTGTAATAATAGATAAACAAAAAACGCGCATATCCATGTGACGAGCAACAATAACTTCAGGAACTGTACTCATACCAACACAATCTCCTCCAATAAAACGAACCAATCCGTATTCAGATGGCGTTTCGAAAGTTGGTCCTTGTAATCCTACATAAACTCCTTGATGAACCAGGATATCATTTGCTTTTGCAAATTCTGCAGCTTCATTCAACATTTCTCTGTCATATGCTTTAGACATATCCACAAAACGAGGTCCTAATTCGTCAATATTTTTTCCGCGTAAAGGATGTTCTGGCATCATATTAATATGATCTTTTACCAATAAAATATCTCCAACTTGGAAATTTGGATTAACACCTCCAGAAGCATTCGATAAAACAACTTTCTTAATTCCTAATCCGTTAAATACACGCATTGGGAACGTTACTTCTTCCATCGAATATCCTTCATAATAATGGAAACGACCAGCCATCATCAAAACTTTTTTACCTAAAATAGTTCCGTATACTAAATGACCTTTGTGCCCTTCTACTGTTACTTGAGGAAAGTTTGGTATATCTTTGTAGCTAATAACAACTTTATTTTCTACTTCATCTTCTAATTTTCCTAATCCAGACCCTAACACAATTACAAATTCTGGTTGATCTGGCAATAAATTATTGATGTACTTTACAGCCTCATTAATTCTGTCCAACATACTCTAAAATAGTTTGATTAAATTTTTCTTTATCGTTAATATCGATACTAATCGGAATGTAGTATAAATCGTCCTTTATCATGGATTCTTCCATCAAACGCATATAATCTTTCTCTGTTGTCATGATAATTTTATCAAAACGCTTTCTACCTTCCGTATCTTCGTATCGTTTGTAAATATACTCAATTTCTGATTGACTAAAATTATGATGATCTGGATATTCTAAATGCAAGACATTTGCAAAGTTTTCTTCCGCAAATTTTACCAAACCATCTGTTTTAGCAATTCCTGTAACTAAAATAACATTCAGATTTTTCCAAGTCGATTTCTCAACATTATCCAATTTCCCAATCAATTTGTTATCATAAACAATTTTCGAAAAAAATAATTGCTGATGAGATTTTAAGTTAATCTTTTTCGAAATTTCTTTGTGTTTTTCTTCCGAAATTCTGTCTGGACATTTCGTTACAATAATAATATCTGCACGACGAACTCCACTTCTACTCTCTCTCAAATCACCTGCTGGCAATAAAAAATCTTTGTAATATGGATTATTGTAATCGGTCAACAAAATATTGAAACCAGCTTTTATTCCTCGATGTTGATATGCATCATCCAACAAAATTGCTTCTGCATTATAATGGTCAATTAATTTTTGTGCACCAAAAGCTCTGTCTTCGCAAACAGCAATCAATATTCTATTCTTGAAACGTTGAAAAAACTGCATTGGTTCGTCTCCTATATCATACACTTTTGAAGAATAATTTGCAATCAAAAAACCCTTTGTTTTTCGTCCATATCCTCTACTCAATGTTGCAATTAATTTTTCGTCTTTCAACAAATCAATTAAATACATGATATGAGGTGACTTTCCCGTTCCGCCAACAGAAAGGTTTCCAACATTAATAATTGGAATATTGAATGATGAGGAACGCATCATTCCTATATTGTAAAACAGATTTCGAACCGAAGTTCCTATCCAATATAAACCAGAAAATGGAAGTAAAAATCTACGCCAATTCATTTTTATTTTTAATATTAAGCGAAAATACTATTTTCAATTTTAATTCTAAAGAAAGAAACACTTCATTTCTTTATTCAGCGAAAAAAAACCTATTCTATCGGAACAGGTTTTTAATTATTTATTAATCGTATAATTTATTCAATTCGTTGGCATAACTCGTTTTATCTTCTATCTTCCAACCATAGGTTTTTGCAAGGAAATACAAATCGCCAAGATTTTGAATTAATTGTTGATGTGCTTCTTGTTTTAGTTTGGTTTGATCCACAGTTTTTTCCACATGCTCCACGGCACGTTTTTTAATTCCGTTCAAATCATCTTTACTAAATTTATTGAAAACACTTTGATCCATGTCATAAAAACTAACATCTGGATATACTTGGATTTCAACTGGAGGAATAGATTTGATGATGATTTTTTTATTCACCGAATCCAATTCAATATCCATTTTTTTTAAATCATACGTTGCTTGTGCTTTGGCTTTCACCAAAAGTGTCACCTTTTTATCCGCAGAAAAAATATCAGTTAAACCTGGCAACGATTTTTTTGACGTGTGATTGTATAAATCTGAATAGGTTTGTTCTGCAACAATCATTTTATTCATTCGTTCGATTTGATACGCAATCACATGAGATTGTTCGGTATAGCTTTCAGATTTGAATTTATCCATGATGAAATACGTTATCATCACACCAAAAATAAAGGCTACAACAACAAGAATTATTTTCTTTAAATTATTCATTTGCATAATTTGGAGTCAATGGCGTACCATTCACAATCTGTGCCAAATCTTCTTCTAGATAGCCCGAAACTGGAGATTCTACAATTCTACCAACTTCTTCTTTTTTATTATTATATACGATAATTGTCGGAACGTGAGTCACATTTTTATTGATTTCTTCTCCGTTGAAACTTTTCTTTTGACGATTTACACCAATCACTTTCAAACGATTTTGAGGAAATTTAATATCATCTAAAATTTTGTACAAACGTGGTAATTCACGACGAGAATCTGGACACCAAGTTCCTACAAAAACTTCCAAACGGTAGTTACGTAAATCTTTTAAACCTTTCAATTTACTTTTCTCAACTTCGTAAGTGTCATATTCGTGGTGATACCATTCTTTAAAATCTTCTTCTTCCAAAGCTTTTCTATTGAATTCTCCCGTCAACATTTTCTTCCCATTTTCAGCTGTAATCGTACGATTCAACACTTTATTTTGAGCAAACGATTGCGTAGAAAATCCCAACATTGCAACAAGTGCAATTGCTAATATTTTTTTCATTGTATTTTTAGTTTATAGGTTAAATGTATAAATAATTATGAAATGATTTGCCCATTTTCAACTTTAATTGAGCCAATTTCGAAAGTCGCCAATTGATTCAATAAAGGATAATTTTTGGATGCTCCTTTATAAACTTGTTTTTCAGCATCAATTTCGAGATGACCAATAAATTTTCGCAAATCACCAATTTCAATAATTTTTGCGATTTGCTCTACCGAATTATTTTCTTCGTTGTATTCATCTTCAAAATAAATTCCCAAATCAACAACAGAAGATTTTTCACCATTCAGAATTTGAACATTATGAATCACAACATCCAAATATTTTTGTCCATTTTGAGGAATCGCTAAATATTCATCAAACGGAAAGTTATCTTGCGTAGCTAAAGCATTCAATCCTGCTAAAATAGCCAATGCATTGTATTTTCTTGTTGTATTACGTTGATAATCATTCGGAAAATGTCCCGCTTCAAATAATACGCACGGATAATCCATTTTTGTAAAATTATCCCCAGTAGACATCGGATAGAACTCTGATGTATAACGACCTACATGACCAGGAATTACTTTTTGCAATTCAATATTCATTGCCTGAATAATTCCCATCGTTTTTTCGCGAACTTCGTTTACATCTTCTTCAACATTGTAAGAAGGCGCCAAAAAAGAAAGCGTTGCAGGTTTTGCTGTTTGTCCAACATTGAAAATCGTACGCTGATCATGCAAATTGAATAACGTTTGATAATTTCCTTTCTCCACTTGATTCAACAAAACATGAATTTCTGTTGATTCTTTTGCTAAAAAGTCACGATTAATATCAATTCCAACCGCATTTCTACGTGTATTGACATTTGCACCATCAGGATTTAACATCGGAATAAAATCAATTGTCAATTGAGATAAAATGGTTTGAGCTAATTCAGATTTTTGTTCAAAAAAATTAATCACATCAAACATTGCACGCGTTCCAGAAGATTCGTTTCCGTGCATTTGAGACCAAATCAATAAACGTTTTTCTCCATTCCCGAAACTTAATTTATAAATCTCATTTCCTAAAAAAGATGTTCCAATTTGCTCTTTTTGACTTGATTTTAATGAAAAATAGTGATTTAAAGCTTCAAAATTTAACCATTTCGAATCAAAACCTTCTTGTCTGAAAGTTGAATATTCTTTCTCTAATTGATGAATATCAAACATATTTATTATGTTATACATTTATAATTTCTATGTTATAAATTTTGATTATCAAAATAAATAAAACCATCAATTCGAGTGAAATTCGTTTAGAATTTTGTATCGAGAATAAGGTTTTTGAAGATAAAATATATCTTAATTCTCGATACAATTTTTAAAAATAATCTTTCTAAAAATCACTCGAATTGACGAATTTTAATCCAAAATATACAACATTATTATTTATATTAAATTGATTTCTTGAAAGTTTTGCGACGTTTGTGATTTATAGGATTATATGCTTTCCATAAAACTTGAATACTTTCGTTGTCCGCTAATTCAGGGTTTGTTTCCAAAAATTTGATCCCGTTGTTTCTAAACGTATCAAACATTGCATTAAAAATCAATGCTGTAACTCCCTTTCCTTGAAATTTCGGATCAATTCCAATCAAATAAAATTGAGCAGAATCATTATTTTTACTTGCTTTCATTAAATGCCACCAACCAAAAGGAAAAATTTTACCTTTCGCTTTTTGCATCGCTTTCGAGTAAGAAGGCATCGTAATTGCAAACGAAACCATTTTTCCGTCTTCATCAACAATACAGTTCACAAAATCTGGATTGATAAACGGAATATATTTCTTTTTGTAATATTCTATTTGGTAATCCGCAATTGGCACATAAGTATCCAATTCGCTGTAAGTTTTATCTAACAAATCGAACATTTCGTCGACATACGGAATAATTTCAGAAGTTTTTGTAAACTTCAATTCTCGTAATTTGTAACGTTCTCGAATAATTTTATTAAATTTGATAACCTTTTCTGGCAATTCTGTTGGTGCAGCCAATTCATATTCCACCCACTCATTAGCCGTTTCAAAACCTAATGATTCTAAGTGTTGCGCATAGTACGGAAAATTATATAAACCAACCATTGTAGCCAATTTATCATATCCGAAAGTTAGCAAACCTGCCTTTTCCAAATTCGAAAAACCAACTGGTCCCTCTATATATTCTAATTGATTTTCTTTACCTATTTCCGTGACTTTTGCCAAAAGTACTTTCGTGACTTCGATATCATCAATCATATCAAACCAGCCGAAACGCATTTTACGTTTTTGTTGATTATTGACTTCTTGCCAATTGATAATTGCCGCAACACGTCCCACAATCTTACCTTCTTTTTCAGCAAGAAAATAACGCGCTTCAGCATCTTTAAAAACGGGATTTTTAGAAACATCTAATGTTTCCTTCTCCTCATTAATAAAGGGTGGAACGTAATATTGATTATCCTTATACAAATTCATCGGAAACTTAATAAATGCTTCCAAATCGTGTTTTGATTGTACTTCTATTATGCGAATACTCATAGCTTACAAAGGTAATGAGTTTTGTAATTTCAATTCAAAAATTTTTGAGCAAAATGTCAGTTTTTGTTCATTTTTATATGATTTAATACAGAACTCTGCCAAAAAAACTAACTTTTCTGCTATTTTTGTCTCTATTCACTTATTGGAATACTTTTTGAATTTTGAATAAATATTAAAATTGATTAAAAAATAAAATAGAAAATAGATGACAGGTTATTACATTATTATTGGGTTATTTATGCTGATTAGTTGGTTTGTTAGTAACCGACTGCAAAGTAAATTTAAGTATTATTCGAAGGTACATTTAGCAAACGGAATGTCAGGAAAAGAGATTGCAGAAAAAATGCTTTCTGATAATAATATTCGCGATGTTCGTGTTATCTCTACTCCTGGACAATTGACGGACCATTACAATCCTGCTGATAAAACGGTAAACTTATCGGAAGTTGTTTACCACGAACGAAATGCAGCGGCAGCAGCAGTTGCAGCGCACGAGTGTGGTCACGCAGTACAACATGCGGTTGGTTATAATATGTTGCATTTACGCTCGAAAATGGTTCCAATGGTAAACGTTGCATCTCGCTTAAATCAATGGATTTTGATGTTAGGATTAATCGTGATGGCTTCATCTAAAAATGCAACTTTATTGTGGATTGGTATTTTCCTATTTGCGGTAACAACAGTTTTCGCATTTGTTACTTTACCTGTAGAATACGACGCTTCCAACCGTGCGTTAGCTTGGTTAAAAGGAAACAATATGGTAATGCCAAACGAATATGAAGGCGCAAAAGATTCATTAAAATGGGCTGCAAGAACTTATGTAGTAGCGGCGATTGGTTCATTAGCGCAATTACTTTATTTTGTAATGATGGCAATGGGCGGACGACGAGATTAAAACTTAATTATTATAAAATTAAAAAAATCCCTTCAAAAATTTTTGAAGGGATTTTTTATTATTTCTTATCGTATAATTTATTGTATAAATCTTGATATTTAGCCAAGACATTTTTACGTTTCAATTTTAATGTTGGCGTTAATAATCCATCATCAATTGTCCATTCATCAGGAGTTAATTCAAACTTTTTGATTTGTTCCCAATGTCCTAAACCTTTATTCATTTTTTCAATTTCACGACCTATAATATCTAAAATTGCAGGCTCTTTAATTAAATCTGCCTTCGTTGCAGGTTCAGCAATTCCTTTGATACGTAAATAATCTTTCAACACTTGAAAATTAGGTTGAATAATCGCACAAGGCATCTTCTCTCCTTCTCCAACAACCATTACTTGCTCGATAAAACGAGATTGTTTAAACTTATTTTCAATAATTTGAGGTGCAATATATTTTCCTCCAGAAGTTTTGAACATCTCTTTTTTACGATCAGTAATTTTAAGTAAACCTCTTTCAAGAACTCCAATATCACCCGTTTTGAAATAACCATCTGGTGTGAATGCTTCAGCAGTTTTTTCAGGATCTTTATAATAACCTTGTGTAACGTTAGGACCTTTGACTAAAATCTCTCCATCTTCTGCAATTTTAACCTCGATTCCTTTTAATGGAGCACCAACAGTTCCGATTCCGAAACCATCTTTCTTCATACAATTCACCGAAATTACAGGAGAAGTTTCTGTCAAACCATAACCTTCTAAAATTGGAATTCCAGCACCCCAGAAAATATGATTCAAACGTGCTGCTAAAGGTGCAGATCCCGACACCATACATACTAAATTTCCTCCAACTCCTTCTTTCCATTTACTGAAAACCAAACTTTTCGCGATAGAATGTTTCAACCCAAATAATCCACCTTTTGGATTATAAGGATCGTAATCTTCAACAAGGCTTAAAGCCCACATAAAAATTTTCGTTTTAAGACCTCCTGCAGAAGCACCTGTATTGTAAATTTTATCGTAAACCTTTTCAACTAATCGAGGCACAACCGTCATTACATGTGGTTTGACCTCTTTCATATTATCTCCTAATTTATCGATGCTTTCTGCATACCAAATTCCAATACTCAAATGTTGATACAAATAAATCAACATACGTTCGAAAACATGATTAATCGGAAGAAAACTTAACGCAATCGCATGATTTGGAAAATCTGGAATACGATCAACAGACATTAAAACATCAGAAACGATATTTTCGTGCGTTAATACAACACCTTTCGGACGACCTGTTGTTCCAGAAGTATAAATCAAAGTTGCCATATCAGAAGGTTTTATCATCTCTTTGATACTATCTACTTCATGTTGTGTTGAATTATCTTCACCCAAATCTAAAATTTCTTTATAATTAGGAACTCCAGCAATTTCATCAAAACTATAAATCCCAACCAATGTTGACACTTTATCTTTTACAGCCGCAACCGTATCGTATAAACCTTTATCAGAAACAATGATAAATTTACATTCAGCATTATTTAAGATATAATCAAAATCATCTTCCGAAAGTGTTGGATATAATGGAACGGAAATCGCGCCAACTTGCTGAATACCGATATCACAGATGTTCCATTCGGTACGATTAGTTGAAGTGACTATTGCAATTTTATCTTGTGGCTTGATTCCTAATTGTAATAATCCTCGACTAAATGCATTTGCTTTGCCAACGTATTCTTGCGTAGATGTTTTCACCCAAGTTCCGTTCACTTTAGACACCAATGCATCTTCTCGAGGATTATTTTCTAATTGATTTTGCGGAAAATCAAATAATCTTTTTATTTCCATGGTTTTGAATAATTTTCTTAGTTGCAAAATACTAATAAAAAAATTATAATGCAAGCATATAAAATTATTTTAGTGTAAATCTTACACCAATAAAAACACAGAAATTTTATTTATTTAAGACTTATTCTTCATCATCTAACAAAGACATTTCTTGATCATAAAAATCTAAAGCGTCTTCAATTAAATTAGCAATTTCAGTATTAAATTCTTCGTTATCTTCTTCTTCAGAAATATCTTCAAACCATTCAATATCGTCAGTTTCTACATCTAATAAAAATCGAGGATAATCTGTATGTAAAATAAAGATTTTGTCTGGCATTGTAGAGTTATCAGCCAATAAAAATTTTGGTAATTCCATTTTATATGTTTTTTAATTTATCTTCTAAAATTATTTCTGCATTAGGATTTTCCCTAATCATTTTCTTCGTTTGACGATTGTAACGAATCATCAAAAACACTGCCGAAGCTGTTAATCCAGTTCCTAAACCAATCCACATCCCAAATGCTCGCATTTCAAATACAATAGCTAAGACTACACCAATCGGAATTGCGATTAACCAATATGAAATAAACGTTAGAATAGAAGGGATTTTAACATCAGTCATTCCTCTCAAAGCACCTAGTAATACCAATTGTACGCCATCTGACATTTGGAAAAGCGAAGCAATGATTAATAAGGATGCAGCTAAATTGATAACATCTGGATTGTCTAAATAAATTGTTGGTAACTGATAACGGAAAATAATAAACAAAATTCCACACAAAATCATAAATGATAAAACCATTAAAATACAAGACCAACCTGCCTCTCTTAAGGTTTTATAATCTTTTAAACCTAATTGATTTCCAATACGAACCGTTGCTGCAACCCCAATTCCTGTACACATCATAAAAGTTGTGGAAGCTAAATTTATCGCAATTTGATGAGCTGCTAAATTTACTTTTGCTAATTCTTGATCTGCAATAGAGTTTGTAAATGTATAACCGCAAACAAAGGCTGCCAGAGAGAACGCACTCATTTCAAAGAAAGAAGTTAAGGCGGTTGGAATTCCAATTCCAGCAATTTTTCTGAAAATAGTTTTCTGAAAATTACTTGCCTTAAATTGAACTTCTTGCAAAACTGATTTCGTTTTCTTAAAATTAAACAATACAATAATTAAGAAAATCATCATCACCAAACGCGCAACGAATGTTCCCCAGGCTGCACCAGCGACTTCTAAACGTGGGAATCCCCAATTCCCGTAAATCCAACCATAGTTTAACGTAATATTAATCACGTTACTCAAAACAGTTGCAATTGTAACAGGAATCGTTAATGATAAACCTTCCGATAATTGACGAAAAGTTTGGAAAATCATCAATGGAATCATCGAAAATGTCATAATCGTTAGATATGGAATACATTTTTCCACTACATCAGCGGGTTGTCCCATGTAGAACATTAGCGGTTTCAGAAATGTAATCAATAAGAATAAACCGATTGATAGAGTAATATTCAAGACCAAACTATGCGAAAAATAATTTGCAGCCATTTTTTTATCGCCTTTCGAATCTTCTGCCGCAATCAATGGTGACAACGCAAAACTAAATCCGAAAGCAAATACTAAAACCGCAAAAAATAATGAATTTCCTAAAGAAGCTGCTGCTAAAGCTGTTTTCCCCAAAACCTCATCTTCTATATTATCATATTTTCCACCTAAACCACCAACCATAATGTTATCAATAATGTTGACAGAAATTTGCCCCATTTGAGTAATCATTACAGGAAATGCTAATTTGATATTACGCCTTAAATGCTCTTTTAATTCCAATTTATTCTCTATTTACAATTGCAAAGATACAGCAAAGGTTTTGCTTCTACATTTAAAAATTGTCATGTAATTTAAAATTAATCAATAAAAAAAGACTACTTAAATAAGTAGTCTTTAATATTTATAGAAAATTTTTCTTTTTATTTTGCAACAAATGTTGACGCAATATTCAGTTCATCCATTTGTGTTTGATCAATTGGAGAAGGTGCATCAATCATGACATCGCGACCCGAATTATTTTTAGGGAATGCGATGTAATCACGAATTGTTTCTGAACCATCTAAAATCGATACAAAACGATCAAAACCGAATGCTAAACCTCCATGAGGTGGCGCACCATATTTGAAAGCGTTCATTAAGAAACCAAATTGCGCTTCTGCTTGATCTGGCGTAAATCCTAATAATTCGAACATTCTTGCTTGAACTTCTTTATCGAAAATACGAATAGAACCTCCACCGATTTCATTCCCATTTAAAACTAAATCATATGCATTTGCACGAACTTCACCTGGATTAGTCGCAATTAATTCCATATCCTCTGGTTTTGGAGAAGTAAATGGATGGTGCATCGCGTGATATCTTTCAGATTCTTCGTCCCATTCTAATAAAGGAAAATCTACAACCCATAATGGAGCAAAAACTTCTGGATTACGTAATCCTAAACGCTCTGCGATTTCCATACGTAAAGCCGATAATTGCGCACGAACTTTGTTTGTATTACCAGACATCACCAACATTAAATCTCCTGGTTTTGCGTTCATACGCTCTGCCCAAGCTGCTAAATCTTCTTGCGAATAAAATTTATCTACAGAAGATTTAAATGTTCCATCTTCATTATAACGCGCCCAAACAAGACCAGTTGCCCCAATTTGTGGACGTTGAACCCATTCGATTAATTTATCAATATCTTTACGTGTGTAAGCATTACAACCTTCCGCAGCAATACCAACAATTAATTCTTGTTCATCAAAGATTTTGAAATCTTTTCCTTTAGCTAAGTCTGTGATTTCACCGAATTCCATTCCAAAACGAATATCTGGTTTATCATTTCCATAACGACGCATTGCTTCTGCAAATGTCATACGTGGGAATTGTTCAAATTCTAATCCTTTGAAAGTATGTAATAAATGTTTTGCTAAACCTTCGAAAACATTCATGATATCTTCTTGTTCAACAAACGACATTTCACAGTCAATTTGTGTAAACTCTGGTTGACGGTCTGCACGTAAATCTTCGTCACGGAAACATTTTACAATTTGGAAATAGCGGTCTAAACCTCCTACCATTAATAATTGTTTGAATGTTTGTGGCGATTGTGGTAACGCATAAAATTCACCTGGATTCATACGAGATGGAACCACGAAATCACGCGCACCTTCTGGCGTAGATTTAATTAAAACTGGAGTTTCAACCTCTACAAATTCTTGTGCATCTAAATATTTACGAACTTCCTGCGCAACTTTAGAACGGAAGATTAATTTTTCTTTTACTGGATTACGACGAATATCTAAATAACGATATTTCATACGGATATCTTCTCCACCATCTGTATTATCTTCGATTGTAAATGGAGGCAATGCAGATTCATTCAAAATTGTAATGTTTTCTGCTAAGATTTCAATATCCCCTGTTGGAATGTTTGGATTTTTTGAAGCTCTTTCGATTACAGTTCCTGTAACTTGAATTACGAACTCGCGTCCTAAATGACGAGCAGTTTCAAATAATTCTTTCGAAGAACGTTCTTCATCTAAGATGATTTGTGTGATTCCATAGCGATCACGTAAATCGATCCACATCATAAAACCTTTGTCACGTAACGTTGATACCCAACCGCTTAACGTGACTTTTTCATTAATGTTGGCTTGTGTTAATTCACCACAAGTATGAGTTCTAAACATTTGTCGTCAAATTTATAGGACAAAGGTAAAGTTTTGCGTCGAAATAAAGAAGTTATCTAACTTATTTGAGAAAATAAATTTAATAAAAAAAGCGATTCAAAATTGAATCGCTTTTCATACTATTTACAAGTCGTTTTATATTTTTCAAAAAAGGTTTTGATTCCATCTACAGATTTTAAGTCAAAATCCGTCACATTTAAACTACATTTTATGTATTCGTTGAAATTTTTTTCCAATTTATCATCATTATTATTTCCTAAATAAAGCGCTTTTTCTTGATTAGGTATTTTTATATAAAGTTTATTATTAGACGGTTCTTCTAAAATAAGAAATCCGTTATCTTCATTTAAAATTTTATAGAAATATGAAAAATCAGTGCTTAAACTCATTACATTTCCAATTGAATTAAAAACATTACCAATCGTTTTCAAACCTATATAACAATCTCCTGAATCTGTACAGAATTTTGCTCCTGTGTTTGATTTATATCGTGTAGATTTTTCTTTCCCTTTCTCATTTACAGCTTTTACATAAACTGATTTACCGTAATTTTCAGGTAAAGATTCTATATTGCTTTTTTCAACTTTACTTGTTGCATTTTCAAAATTAATCGAAAGTTTACCAGCAACCTTATTTCCTTTTTCGTCAATAAGAAAACCTGGGACATCATATAAATTGGAAGAATTTGCTTTAGCTTCTGCAATTTTATTCTGATAATCAACCCTTTCCTCTGTTGAATTTTTTATTTGAAGTTGAGTATTTAAAGCAAAACCATTTTTTAAAGCAAATCCTACAATTTGGGTAAAAAAATTATTATTCTTTATATCTCTTGAACTTTTATCTTTTAATGGGTTTTCTAATTCTTTTAATTTTAATGAATAAACTTTATTTAAGTCACTAATTTCTAAAGAATTTCCTCCAAATTCACCTACTTTATAATTATTATTTTCAACTAAAGTATAATTATCTACAGAAAATCCAGAAGGAGAATACAATATTTGTCCAATTATAATGTTATTTTGATATATAATTCCTTTATTGTCAAAATAAATCCCATTAGATTTCACTAATTCTGTTAATTCATCTAATAATTTATTATAATCTAAAATTTCATTATTATATTCCTCTTGTATATCTCTTTTATCAAGTTGCAAAATTTGTTGTACAATAGATTGATCTATTCCATTTGAAGTAATAATCTTATATTGTCCATTTGAAAAGGTTTTCACAATATCTTTTTCTAAATTAAATAAAGAGAAACCTTTCATATCTGTTTCAAAATCATTAGACTGATTTGATGTTAAATCAATCAATCTAAACCAAATTTTATTACCACCATATGGATATGGTTCAGCTTTATATTCAATAGATAAAATTGGTTTATTTTGTATATCTGACAACGTATAAACACGTTTTTTTCCTTCAACTAATGCAACTTCTTTTTTATCAAATAGAACTTTTCCTTTTTTTATATCAATATCTTGCGCAGAAACATAAAAAGAACCTAAAATAAACAGGCTCAATAGAATTTTTTTCATAGGGTTAAATTTCTGCAAATATAACTGATAGAAACAAAAAGATCCGGTTATAAATGATTATAATCGGATCTTTTATTGTTTATTGTAAGTTTAAACATTTCTCAACTTACTATGTTTATAACCGTAAGTGAAATAAATTGTTAAACCAATTGCAATCCAAATCAAGAAAATCATCCAGTTTTTCAATCCTAATTGCGCCATCATATAAAAACAACACAACATACCAGCTAACGGAATAATAGAAGTTCTTTTGAAAAATGTTCTAACTACCATAAAAACATAAATCATTAAGAATAGAATCATTGGAATTTTGTGTTTGAAAACATCCCATCCTTTTTCCATCTTCTTATCTTCGTAAACTGGTAATTTGCTCAAAGTAGATTTATATTGTTCTGGAGATAATTGTGCCAAATAATCATCCAAAAATTCAATTTCAGATCCTGTTAATTCATTAATTGTTGCATAAGAATCTTTTAATTCTTTTGGCGATAACGAATTTACAAAATGTTCAATTGGCATAGGTTGCGGTTTATTCGTAAAGAAATCAATCGAATCATCTTTAAATGTTGTTGCGCATAAAAATACAATCACGGCAGTTACAATTGGCATAATGTATTTTGCATTGATAAAAGGCGTTTTAAAATTTCCTCTTTTCGCATTTGGATCGGCATCCATACGAAGTACAGCAGCACAAACTAACACAAAAGCAAACAAAGTTCCAATAGAACAAGCATCAACAACCAATTCCAAATCTGTAAATAAAATAGGAACTCCAACTACAAATCCAGTAAAAATAGTTGCAAAAGAAGGTGTTTTAAATTTCGGGTGAATAGTAGAAAATTTCTTTGGTAATAAACCATCACGAGACATTGTCATCCAAATACGAGGTTGCCCAATTTGAAAAACAATAAATACACTCGCCATCGCTACTACAGCCGAAAAAGCAATAATTCCTGCCAACCACTTTAAATCTTGAATTTTATCAAAAACATACGCCAAAGGATCTCCAACATTCAATTCAGAATAATGAACCATTCCCGTAATTACTAAAGCAATCAGCACATATAAAACAGTACAAATAATGATAGACGCAAAAATTCCACGAGGCAAATCTCGCTTCGGATCTTTACATTCTTCCGCAGTTGTGCTAATCGCATCAAACCCAATATAAGCGTAAAAAACAGACGAAACTCCAGCCAAAACACCTCCTACTCCATTCGGTGCAAAAGGATTCCAATTATCTGGATTCACATAAAAAGCACCAACCACAATTACCAAAAGTACCACAGCTAATTTTAACACAACCATTGCATTACTTGCTTTTCTCGATTCATTAATTCCACGATAAACCAAAGCTGTAATCAAAAAAGTAATGATTAATGCAGGAATATCCACCACTAAATTAAATCCTAAATATGGAGCATCTTTAAAGGCTAAATATTTTGGAATCTCTTGCGCATAAGGCGAATTCGCAATTCCTTCTAATGTTTTACCTTTCGCTAACTCATTCGAAACAAATTCAAAACCTTCTCTCGCCGTAAAATAATCCATTGTCATCCATTCTGGCAGATGTAATCCCATTCCGGAGAGCAAGGTGGTAAAATAATCACTCCACGAAATCGCGAGCACAATATTCCCAATCGCATATTCCATAATCAATGCCCAACCAATTACCCAAGCAAATAATTCTCCAAATGCAACATAGCTATAGGTATACGCACTACCCGAAACAGGCACTAACGAAGCAAATTCTGCATAAGCAAAAGCTGTAAAACCACAGGCAATTGCCGTAAAAATAAAAAGGAAGATAACTGCTGGTCCACCTTCAAAACTTGCTCGACCAATAGTACTAAAAATACCAGCTCCAACAATTGCGGCGATACCAAAACCTGTTAAATCTCGAACACCTAAAGTTCTTTTCATTGTAGTCGTGTTCTTTGCAGATTCTGCTAAAATGGATTCGACAGATTTTTTTCTGAATAATTGTGACATAATTTATTTAAAAACGGGCAAATATAAAAAAGACAATCCCAAATTCGGATAGAATCCGTATAAATATTGGTTTTTTATTCAAATTTTCTTTTTTATTCTGCTTGGTTAGATTAATTTTAAATTTAATTCAAAAAATTAACATGAAACAATTTTTATTTGCAATTGCTTTAACTGCTACTTTAGTAAGTTGTGATTCTACAAAACCAATTTCTCAGGAGAAATATCAAAAGAGTCTTGTAAAATATACAGACAAAATTTCTGAAGCTGAATTAAAAAAACAGCTTTACATCATTGCTGCGCCTGATATGGAAGGTAGAAATGCTGGAACTGAAGGCGAAATAAAAGCGGGAAACTATATCTCTAATTATTACAAAGAATTAGGAATTAATGGACCAAATAATAATTATTTCCAAATTATTCCTGCTGGAACTTTTAACCGAGTAAAAGGTCAAATGAGAAATGTGATGGGATTCATCAAAGGATCAGAAAAACCAGAAGAAATTGTGGTGATTTCGGCACATTATGATCACGAAGGAATAAAAGATGGAAAATTATATGCTGGTGCTGATGATGATGGTTCTGGAACTGTTGCTGTAATGGAAATTGGTCGTATTTTCCGCGAAGCTGAGAAGAAAGGAATTCGTCCAAAACGTTCGGTTTTATTGCTACATGTTTCTGGTGAAGAAAAAGGATTATTAGGTTCTAAATATTATTCAGAACATCCAATTTTTCCTCTTGCAAACACAGTTGCAAATGTTAACATTGATATGATTGGTCGAGTAGACTACGAACATAATGAACAAACAAGAGACTTTGTTTATGTAATTGGTTCTGAAATGTTGTCTTCTGATTTACACAAAGCTGTTTTAGCAGCAAATGATGGATTAGGAATTAATTTAGATATGCGTTACAATACGCCAGATGATCCAAATCGTTTTTATTACCGTTCTGACCACTATAATTTTGCGAAACATAACATTCCGTCTGTTTTCTTCTTTAATGGTGTGCACGATGATTACCACAAACCAGGCGATACACCAGACAAAATTGAATATGATTTATTGACGCGTCGTACAAAATTAGCTTTCAATACAATTTGGATTTTAGCAAACGTCGAAAATAGACCAGTTGTAGACAAAGAATCTCCTATGCCTTCTACAAGATAAATATAAAAAGTATACATTAAAAAATCCCTTGAATTCAAGGGATTTTTTGCTTTATAGATTTTTCTTTCTTATAAAGATAAAGTAACTCAACCCTAAAAAGAAAATATTGTATATAAGGTTGATATAATCTAATCTTTCTAAAGATGCTATTTGATTCATTAAGTTATCAAATGATTTTGGAGAACTTGAATAAGGAATGAAATCTGCAAACTTTTTACTACTAATCACAGAACAAAAAACAGTTACAAATAGAGAAAAACCTACTGGATAAATAAAACTTCTGAAGAATAAACTCAAAGCAAATTGTATCATAGATACAGCTAAACATCCAATCCATAATTTGAAAAAAGTGTAAAAAGCAATTTCTCTAAAATCAAAATTCTGAAAACCATAATTTGGTGAAATAAATTGTAATAAATATCCACTTAATAGAAAAAACACATAAGCCCCAACAACAGAAAAACTGACTATAATTAAAATAAATAAAGCTTTGGCTAAATAAATTTTAGCATGTGAAATGGGCAGTGTAAATAACAATTTATAATTGTTGTTCTTATATTCTACATCGCAACATGAATGCACAAACACAGCAATTAAAACTGGAAATAGCATATAGAAAAACATAAAAACATATCGTCCTAAAAAACCGTACCACGGATTCAAAGCAATAGGTTCCATTGGTACTTTATAAATTAAATAGAAAAAAACACCTAAAACGACTAAAGTTGGTAAAAATAATACACCAAAAATTTCTTTGTTTTTTGATAATTTATATAGTTCGGAAGCAAATGCTTTATAAAATGTATTTGTCATTTTAGTGTTGAATTAGGTTAATAAAAATTTGTTCAAGATTAGCTGTTTCAGACTGAACATCATAAATTTTAATGTTATGCTGAATTAATTGTTGTATTTTTTGATGAAAATCATCATCGTTTTCAATTTCAAAATGCATGACGTTATCTTCAATTATTACATTTTCAAAAAGTTGTTTTGCTTTCTCTGCATCATTTATTTTTATAGCAACTTTACGAACAACATTCCCAAGTAATTCTTCTTTTTTGCCTTCAAAAATCATCTTTCCTCCTTCTATAATTCCAATATGCGTAGCAACTCGTTCTAATTCACTTAAAATATGACTTGACAAAAAAATCGTTTTACCTGATGCATTCAACCTCAAAAACAATTCGCGCATTTCATAAATTCCTTGTGCATCCAATCCATTAAGAGGTTCATCTAAAATCAAAATTTCTGGATCATGAAAAATCGCTATTGCAATTCCCAAACGTTGTTTCATTCCCATCGATAAATCAGATGTTTTATAATGTTCCGCGTACAACAAACCAACCAAATCTAACACTTCACTAATTCGCTCCTCACCTTTTTGATAAATTACATCTAAGTATTTTAAATTTTCATAAACAGTCAATTTTGTGTAAAAACAAGGCGCTTCAATCAAATTACCTGTTAAAGCATGAATCTTAATAGGATGTTTTTTGATACTCAACTCATTCAAGAAAATAGTATCTTCATTCGAATTCAATAATCCTAAAAGCAATTTTATTGTTGTCGATTTTCCTGCTCCATTTCGCCCCAAATAGCCATAAATACTTCCTTTCGGAACATTAAGATTAACTTGATTTAATATTTGTTTTGACCCGAAACTAAAATTCAAATCTTTTATTTCTATACTTTTCATTATTTCTCTTCTTTTAGTGGTGTTGGTTCTTGATTAACATCGATGTAAAAAATTCCATCTACAAAGTCACTCCATTTTGCTTTTACATTCATTCCTTGATCTATAACTGAATAATACTCAGATTTTAGTGCAGATTGATTCGGAATTTGACTAAAATCTAAAAAGAAATAAGGCTGATTAAGTTGATGAAATGCATTCTCTACCGCATATTTATTAGGTGTATTAATTATTTGTTTCAGAGGATTATAAACGCCATACGAAGTAAAACCAATTGCATACGATTGGTTCTTGTATTTTTCTTTGATATATTGTCCCAATGGTTTAAAATTATTCGGATAATATTTTTTGTAAGCATGTACATTCGCCGACCAAATAATTACTTTCTGATTTGGATAAAGAGAATCCAATTGATAAATTAAATTCTCTACCATCAAAGAATCTCTAAAATTCATACTTTCCTTAGTTCCAGATTTATACATCAAATTTTTCTGAATATGGTTTTTAATATCTTTCAGATAACGTGAATAGATTTTAGTTTCTTCAGTTTTTGGAAGCCTTGATATTCGTAATGAAATCGATTGTAACTCTTTAAGGAGTTGAGTAATTTCATTTTTTTTATATGTAGCTTCAGTAAATTTTTTATATCTAAAAATTGTAAGATTATCAATATTTTGATTTAAAAAAGGGTAATCATATAAAGATATATTTTGATTCGCTAAAAACTCTCTTAATAATTTTATACGTCTTAAATACCCATTATTTAAAATTTCTGTCAGTAAATCACCAGAATATTGCATATCAAAACCACCTAATGTGATTGGATTATTTGTTTTCTTAGTTTGTAAATAATAGTTATTTAGAGGTTGAGTTTCTTTATTATCCCACCAAAAATTAAACATACCAAGTCCCGCAATCGAATCTTTTCCAACACCTAAAGTTCCTTTTTCCATTTCTTGGTTGGTTATCCACATATCATATTGTCCAGCTTCGTACAAGACAACATTGTAATCCAAATTTTCGTGCAAATACTTTATCAAGCGTGATTTGGCTTTAAAAGTTTGTCCATCTTGATGTATACCTTCACCCAAAAAAACAATACGATTATCTTTTAACATCATTTTCAAAAATTCTAAATCCTGATTATTTTGTTCAGTCATTTCAATCGAATTTATTGGATGTTTATATTGATTTGTTTCAGCGATTATCTTCTCTGAGTCATCATTGAAAGTTTTCTTGAAAACAAAAACATTCAACAATACTGCACTGAGTAAAGTCAAAATTGTAAATAGTGTTAATTTCTTCATGAATCATTAGTGTTATTTAAAAATAGTATTTTTCGTATTACATCACGTTTTTATTTTTTCATTTATAATAATATGATTCATAAAAAAATAAAAAGGTTGGTTGAGAATCAAAAAAATTTAAAACTTCTTTAATAAAACTATATTGTCGCAATTCCGTAACTTTGAGGAACAATAAAAAACAAACAATGAATAACGATATTCTTAATTTGGAACCAAAAGCAATCTGGAAAAACTTCTCAGCATTGAATTCAGTTCCAAGACCTTCTAAGAAAGAAGAAAAAGTACGTCAGTTCATCATCAAATTTGGTGAAGATTTAGGTTTACCTGTCGAAACGGACGAAGTAGGAAATGTTTTAATCAAAAAAGCTGCTTATCCAGGAATGGAAGACCGTAAAAAAGTGATCATGCAATCGCACTTGGATATGGTTTGTCAAAAAAATAACGATGTAACATTCGATTTTGAAACACAAGGAATTGAAATGTACATTGAAGATGATAAATTTGTTACAGCAAATGGAACAACTTTAGGTGCAGATAACGGAATTGGAGTTGCGACAATTATGTCTATTTTAGAATCGAAAGATATTCCTCATCCAGCTATTGAAGCATTTTTTACAATTGACGAAGAAACTGGAATGACTGGTGCTTTAGGTTTGAAAGCTGGATTCTTATCTGGGAAAATCTTGTTGAACTTAGATACCGAAGAAGATGATGAATTAGACATTGGTTGCGCTGGTGGTGTTGATGTAACGGCGACAAAAGCTTACACTACAGAAGCTACTAACGGAACTGCTTTTACCTTAACATTAAAAGGTTTGAACGGTGGACACTCTGGAATGCAAATTCACGAAGGTTTAGGAAATTCGAACAAATTAATTGCTCGTTTATTAAATGCTGCAACTGAATTTGGTTTACAAATCGCTCATATGGAAGGTGGAAGTTTACGTAACGCTATTCCTCGCGAGTCTTGGGCTAAAATTGTGATTCCTACAGATAAAGTTGACGCTTTCAAAGCTTCTTACGAAACTTTACGCGCTGAAATTATTGAAGAATATGAAACGAAAGAACCTAAAATGGTGATTACACTAGAACCAACTGATGCAACTGATGCAATGTCAGCACAAGATTCTAAAGTTTTTGTTCAAACAATTATGGCAGCTTTCAATGGTGTTTACAGAATGAGTCCAGATGTTGAAGGTTTAGTAGAAACATCTAACAATGTGGCTCGCGTAGAAGTTATTGACGGAAACGCTCGTGTTTTATGTTTAACGCGTTCTTCTATAGAATCAGGTAAAGAAGCATTAGCACAAACATTAAAAGCTGGTTTCGAATTAGGTGGTTTTGAGGTTAAATTCTCTGGTTCTTACCCAGGTTGGAAAGCAAATACTCATTCTGAAATTTTAGAATTGATGAAAGGAATTTATGTTTCAAAATTTGGAGAAGAACCAAAAGTTGTGGCTTGCCACGCAGGTTTAGAATGCGGAATTATTGGAACAAATTATCCAGGTTTGGATATGATTTCTTTTGGTCCAAACATCTCTGGTGCTCACTCTCCTGACGAAAAAGTAGAAATTGCTTCTGTACAAAAATTCTGGGATTATTTATTAGATATTTTAAAAGATATTCCAAACGATGGTCCAGTTAATTACAGCTGTGCAAATTCAAAAAATATATAATTTAAGCTGAAAACTTAATCTAAAGACCACTTTTGCAAGTGGTCTTTTTTTACAATAATACTTTTTAAACAATTCTTTTAATCAAATTAAAATTTTTCTATAATTCTATTTATTTCAGAAAAAAAATCATTAATCATTCATAAGATTAAAAAACAATTATTTACAATTTTATCACCTTATTTTTACTTCTTCAAATAAGCATAATCATTTAATAATCTAGACTATATTTGTTTAACACGTGATTAAAAATGCTTATTGAAAAATGAATCTTATAACAAAATACAGTAAAGTTATTGTTTCTGCACTTGTTATTCAGACAACTTTTGCACAAATAAATCCGCCAATTGAAAATCCTTTTACTCATAATTTAGGGGGCTTCAATTACGGAACGAAAGATTCTCCAGACGGTAACGAATGGGAATCGCCAATGAATTTATCCTTCAACAAAGAATTACCTAAAAGCTATTTTTTCTCTTTTGAGAATCAAAATCAAGCTGTAAAACTTTTACCAGAAAATAGTCCATATTGGATGAATTTGAATGGTACTTGGAAATTTAATTGGGTAAAAAACCCAAACGAAAGACCGAAAAATTTTTACGAAAACAATTTTGATACCTCTTCTTGGGCTGATGTTCCTGTCCCGATGAGTTGGAATATTTTTGGAATTCAGAAAAATGGAGATTTAAAATATGGTGTTCCAATTTATGTCAATCAAAAAGTTATTTTTCAGCATGCTGTAAAAGTTGATGATTGGAAAGGCGGTGTAATGAGAGAGCCTAACAAAGATTGGACAACATATATTTATAGAAATGAAGTTGGTTCGTATAAACGTACATTCGATGTTCCTAAAAATTGGGATGGACGTGATATTTACATGAATTTTGATGGAGTAGATTCATTTTTCTACTTATGGATTAATGGAAAATATGTTGGTTTTTCTAAAAATTCTAGAAATTTAGCTTCATTTAACATTACACCTTATCTAAATAAAAAAGGTGAAAATTCTGTAGCAGTTGAAGTCTATAGGAATTCTGACGCTTCATTCTTAGAAGCACAAGATATGTTTAGATTGCCAGGAATTTTTCGTACAGTTTCATTAACATCAAAACCGAAAATCCAAGTTAGAGATTTGGTTGTAATTCCTGATGTAACGAATAACTATAAAGATGATGAACTAAATATTTCGGCTGATATTAGAAATTTATCAAATAAAGTCGCAAAAGGTTATAAAATTGCTTATACACTTTATCAAAATAAATTATACAGCGACGAAACTGAAAAAATTGCAACAACTGAATATATTATCAATTCTGATGCAGTTACAATCAATCCTAATTCTTCATCTATTTACAAACTAAAACTAAAACTAAAGAATGCAAATCTTTGGTCAGCAGAGCGTCCTTATCGTTATACGTTAGTTGGAGAATTAAAAGATGTAAAGAACAAAACAATCGAAACAGTTTCGACGAATGTAGGATTTAGAAAGGTTGAAATTAAAGATACAAAAGCTGAAGATGATGAGTTTGGTTTGGCTGGACGTTATTTCTATGTAAATGGAAAAACAGTAAAACTGAAAGGTGTTAACCGCCACGAAACAAATCCTGAAAAAGGAAAAGTTGTGACACGTCAACAGATGGAAGAAGAAATTAAGTTGATGAAACGTGCAAATATTAACCATGTTCGTAACTCACATTATCCAGATGATCCTTATTGGTATTATTTATGCGACAAATATGGGATTTATTTAGAGGACGAGGCCAATGTAGAAAGTCACCAATATTACTACGGTGAAGCTTCAATCTCTCATCCAAAAGAGTGGAGAGATGCGCACGTGGCACGTAATGTAGAGATGGTTCATGCAACAATCAATCATCCTTCTATCGTTATTTGGTCTTTAGGAAATGAGGCTGGTCCTGGAAATAATTTTGTTGAAGCCTACAATGCAATCAAAAAAATTGATACTTCTCGTCCTGTTCAATACGAGCGAAATAATGCAATTGTTGATATGGGATCTAATCAATACCCTTCTATCAATTGGGTTCGTGGTGCTGTACAAGGAAATTATAAGTTAAAATATCCTTTCCATATTTCTGAATATGCGCATGGAATGGGAAATGCAGCTGGAAATCTGATAGATTATTGGGAAGCAATGGAATCTACCAACTTCTTTATGGGAGGTGCTATTTGGGATTGGGTTGACCAAGCAATGTATTATTATGATAAAAAGACAGGCGAAAAATTCTTCGCTTACGGAGGTAATTTCGGGGATAAACCAAATGACGGAACGTTTGTAAACAATGGATTAGTTTTCGCTGATTTAAAGGAAAAACCTTCTTACTGGGAAGTTAAAAAAGTCTATCAAAATGTTGGTGTAAAACCTGCAAATATCTTGAATGGTGAAATCGAAATTTTTAATAAAAATTATTTCATTTCGTTAGAAGATTACACGCCAGAATGGGCTTTATACGAAGATGGAATCGAAATTGAAAGAAGTACAGCTTTTATTGAGCCTAAAAAAATCATTAGTCCTCGCGAAAAACAAATCGTTCGTTTACCAATTAATCAATCAAAATTAAAACCTACATCAGAGTATTTTGTAAAAATTCAATTCAAGCAAAATCATGATCAATTGTGGGCGAAGAAAGATTATGTTCAAATGGAAGAACAAATTTTTGTGAAAGCTGCAGAACAAATTCCGACAATTCAAGAAGTTCAAAAAACAAATCAAATTACCATAACAGATTCAGAAAAACTAAAAACAATTAGTGGAAATGGTTTCGCTGTAAAATTTGATAATCAAACTGGAACTATTTATAGTTTAAATTATAATAACCAAACGATTATTAAAGATGGTGACGGTCCAAAATTAGATGCTTATCGTGCACCAATGGATAATGACAACTGGGCGTATCAGCAATGGTTTCAAAAAGGTTTACATAATTTAAAACACAAAGTTTTATCATCAACTTCTTACACAAGAAAAGATGGCGCAATTGTATTATCGTATGTTGTAGAATCACAAGCGCCAAATAGCGCATCACTTTTAGGAGGTACTTCTGGAACATATAAGATCGAAGAACACAAAGACCAAGTATTTGGGGAAAATGATTTCAAATTTACTTCAAATCAAGTTTGGACGATTTATCCAGATGGTTCAATCGAATTATCGTCAAGTATTACTTCAAATGACGAATCGCTTGCTTTAGCGCGTTTAGGTTATGAATTGAAATTACCAGAAAATTTGAGCAATTACAACTATTACGGACGCGGTCCGATTAATAATTATGCAGATCGTAAAACCGCTCAGAATATTGAATTTCATAAAAGTACAGTGAAAGATCAGTTTGTACCGTGGCCAAATCCGCAAAGTATGAGTAATAATGAGGAAGTTAGATGGAGTTCTTTAACTGATACTTCTGGAAATGGGGTTGTTTTTGTAAGCAAAGATTTGATGTCAACTTCTGTTTTGCCTTGGAGCGAATTAGAATTAACGCAAACGCCTCATTTCTATCAATTACCAAAAAGTAATGGAACGTATATGCATTTAGATGCTGGTGTTACAGGGCTTGGAGGAAATAGTTGTGGGCAAGGACCACCATTAGAACAAGATCGTGTAAAACCAAACGCAACAACTTTTGGATTTATTATTCGTCCTGTTCAAAGCAATAATTATTCAACGCAAGCAAAAGTAAAAGGAGCAGGAGATTCTCCACTTCTTATTACACGAAACAAAATTGGGGAAGTTACAATTTTGAGCCAAATCAACATGCAGATTTGTATTACAAAATCGGGAATGGAAAAGAAACGAAGTATACAGAACCTTTCAAATTGAGAGATGCGAATACAATTGTTACTTGGGATAAAAATAATCCGAACATTAAAGTTTCTTCAAAATTTACTAAAATAGAAACGATTCCGTTACAAGTTGTTTTTGCTTCAAGTCAAGAAACTGGAGAAGGAGATGCTGCAAATCTTGTAGATCGTAATCCAAGCTCTATTTGGCATACGATGTATTCTGTCACTGTTGCGCAATATCCTCATTGGGTTGATTTTGATGCAGGAGAATTCAAGATGATTAAAGGATTTACATATTTACCTCGTCAAGATGGAGCTAATGGAAATATAAAAGATTATAGAATTCAGATTAGTTTAGACGGAAAAAATTGGAGTAACCCTATCAAAGAAGGTTCTTTCGAGAAAAACACTAAACTGCAAACAATTTTGTTCGACAAACCAATTCGCGGAAGATATATCCGTTTCACAGCTTTAAGTTCTCAGAATGGACAAGATTACGCTGCTGGATCCGAATTTGGAGTTTTAGTTAACTAACATTTTTACTCATAGTTTTTTCAAAAGGAATTCATATCATACAAAATGGTATGAATTTCTTATTTTTATACCTCACATCAATTTAACATCAAACCAAAATGTCATCAAATCGATATCCTCAACGCATTGTTTGCTTAACCGAAGAAGGAACTGAAATTATGTATAACATTAACGAACAACATCGTTTAGTAGGAATTAGTGGTTTTACCTATCGTCCGCCACAAGCAAGAAAAGAAAAACCTAAAGTTTCAACTTTTTTAGATGCTAAATTTGAAGATATCATCAATTTGAAGCCAGATTTTGTTGTAGGATATTCTGATTTACAAGCTGATATTGCAGCAGAATTAATTAGAAGAGGAATTAATGTTTTTATTTTTAATCACCGAACAGTTGATGAAATTTTAAATATGATTGTGCAATTTACTTCATTGATTGGTTGTCAAGATAAAGGATTAAAATTAGTCGAATTTTACGAAAAGAAACTCGAAGAAGTAAAACAACAAGCAACTCTTCTTCCCTATCGCCCAACAGTATTTTTTGAAGAATGGGACGAACCAATTATTTCGGGAAGCGCTTGGGTTAATGATTTGATAGAAATTGCTGGTGGAAAATTAGCTTTTCCAGAACTCAAAAATAAAGCTTTAGCTAAAGATCGTATTTTGTTGGATGAACAAGTGATTGAACGAAATCCTGATATTATTATCGGTTCGTGGTGTGGTAAAATGTTCAAACCCGAAAAAGTAAAACAACGAATTGGTTTCGAAAACGTAAAAGCTATTCAACAAAATCATTTATACGAAATAAAATCTGAATTGATTTTACAACCTGGTCCTGCTGCTTTAACCGATGGTTTGGATAAAATTGTGGAGATTATTACAAATTATAAATAAATATATGGATCCGGATTTTTTAATTTTGTATACTAAAGTAATTTTAGTCCTTCACTTCGTATTCGATATTTTATTATTAATTATTTCTATTGTTGCTCACGGAAAAAAAATAAGTTTTAGTAATTATCTAATTTTCATAACAATTTCTATATTACTATTATCAATAATAAGATTATCTATAAAAGAATATCTTGGTGTTTCAATTTATGAACTAAATATAGTAACAAATATTCTCGAAAAACTTTTATACATAGCATTCGGAATTATATTAATAATTGGAATTTCTAAATTAAAAATCAATAAAGAAGAAGAATAAAAATCCCGCTGAAAGCGGGATTTAATTTATTGTATAATATTGACTTCTCTAACCAATGTTACGCCATATTTGGCTTTCACATCTTCTATAATTCGTTCAGACAAATCATATATTTCGCGTCCTGTTGCATTTCCATAATTCACCAAGACCAAAGCTTGTTTGTCGTGAACTCCCGCATCTCCAAAACGTTTTCCTTTCCAACCTGCGTGTTCTATTAACCAACCAGCAGCTAATTTTACACCTAAATCAGTTTTGAAATGAGAAATTTCTGGATGAAGTTTTTCAATCTCAGCAAATTCTTCATTCGAAATCACAGGGTTTTTAAAGAAACTTCCCGAATTCCCTATTTGCGAAGGATCTGGTAATTTACTTTGACGAATTTTGATCACAGCTGCACTAATTTCTTGAATCGTTGGATCAAAAATTTGCTCCTTTTCCAATTCAGATTTTATTGCACCATAATCAACATGAAGTTTATGATTTTTCTTTGTCAGTTTAAACGTAACTGCCACCAAGACATATTGACCTCTCAATTCATTTTTAAAAACAGATTCGCGATAACCAAACTGACATTCTTCATTTGTAAAAGTACGTTCATCACCCGTTTCCAGAACTAATGTCTGAACTTCTTCGATATAATCTTTTACCTCTACGCCATACGCACCAATATTTTGCATCGGTGCAGTACCAACATTTCCAGGAATCAACGAAAGATTTTCTAATCCTCCGAAATCATTTTGCAACGTCCATTCAACAAAATTATGCCAATTCTCGCTTCCTTGCGCTTTTACATACACAAAATCATCATCTTCATTGATAATTTCGATTCCTTTCAAATTCAGTTTTAACACAATTCCAGGGAAATCGTCTACAAAAAGCATATTACTTCCTCCTCCTATAAATAAAATAGGTAAATCTTTTTGACGACGAAAAACCAAAACTTTTCGCAAATCTTGAATAGTTGCAACATCAGCAAAATATTTTGCTTTCGCTTCTATTCCAAATGTGTTATATAATTTTAATGAATAATTTTCGATGATTTCCATCTTCGTATTTTTCTTATGATCTAATTGTTCCTGGATATTGTTCTAAAGCTTCTTTCAAGATTTCGACAGAACGAACCAAATCTTCTTCTTTCAAAACATAAGCCAAACGAACTTCTTGAATTCCTGAATTTGGAGTTGAATAAAATCCTGCTCCTGGTGCCAACATTACTGTTTCTCCATTTGATGAGAAAGATTCTAATAACCAGATTGCAAATTTTTCTGCACTATCTACAGGTAATTGAATCATACAATAAAATGCTCCTTTTGGATTTGGACAAACAACACCTGGAATTTGTTGTAAACCTTCTACCAAAGTGTTGCGACGTTTTAAATATTCTGTACGACAATCTTCAAAATAAGTTCCTACGTTTCTGTGTGCTAATGTTGCAATGTACTGAGAAATTTCAACTGGACTTAAACGCGCTTGAGCATATAACATTGCTGCTTTTAAGAATTTCTCGTTACGTGTAATTAAAGCTCCAGAACGAGCTCCACATAAAGAAAAACGTTTCGATTCAGAATCAATTACAATTGCATTATCTTTCAATTCTGGGAAACTTAAAACAGATGTAAATTCTTCTTCTGTATATAAATATTCTGCATAAACTTCGTCCGCAATTAAATATATATCATGCTCTAAAACCAAATCTTTCAATTGATTTAATTCTTCTTTCGAATATACATAACCTGTTGGATTCCCTGGATTACAAATTAATATAGCACGTGTTTTATCTGTAATTTTTTTTGCAAACTCTTCTACTGCAGGTAATGCAAAATTATTTTCAATTGTAGATGGAACTGGAACAATATTTACATCGTTTTCACATGTAAATCCATTATAATTTGCATAAAAAGGTTCTGGAATAATAATTTCATCTCCTGGATTTGCAATAATTCCGAAAATAAATAATAAAGCTTCCGAACCTCCTAATGTTGCAATAAAATTTTCTGGCGTTAATTCAATTCCGCGATTTGTAAAATAATCTGCCAAAGCCTGACGATATTCCAACGTTCCTTCTGAGTGCGTATAAGAAATAATGTTTGAAGGAAAATTTTTCAATCCTTCTAAAACAGCTTTTGGCGACTCAATATCGGGCTGTCCAATATTTAAGTGATAAACTTTCGTTCCTCTTTTTTTCGCTGCATCTGCGTATGGCACCAACTTTCTGATTGGAGAAGCTGGCATATTTTGTGATTTTTCAGATAATATTAACATTTATTGTAATTTTTAAAATTTGATTTGAATTCTTTGGTATTGTTTTTGTAATTTTAAAGTGTAAATATAAAAAACGTTTAATCTCAAAAAAAACTTTATTATGAGTAAATTAAATAATGCAACTAAATTATTAGCAGGTTTAGCAATTGGAACAGCAATCGGAGCAGTAGTAGGTTTATTATATGCGCCAGAATCAGGGAAAGACACTCGCAAAAAATTAAAAAAAGAAGCTGACAAATACAAAAAAGAGTTAGACAAATACGCGAATGATTTTTCTGATAAAGCGAAAAAAACAAAAAAAGAATTAGAAGCTAAATTAGACGAAGTAAAATCAAAATTAGCAGAACAAAAAGACGAGTTTGTAGCAAAAGCGAAAGAAGCTGGAAAAGATTTAAAATCTAAAGCAAACCAAACAAAAGAAGATTTAAAAGACGAATTTCAAGAAAACGTAGGAGTTTAATTTCTTCGAAATACAACATTCCTTAAAATTTATAATTAACTTTGTCTGAAATAAATCAATTTTATGTTTAATGAACTAAAAGTTTATATTAATAATAGAATAACTTTAGCTAAATACGATCTCGTAGATTCGCTGAGTAATATGTTGGCGAGCGGTATTTATGTATTAATTATTGCCGTATTTTCTTTGTTTCTATTATTATTAGGAAGTTTAGCATTAGGATTTATTTTGGGAGGTTATTTTAATGATACAGGATTAGGTTTTCTTGCTGTAACTGGAATTTATTTCTTAATGATGGTTTTTTCTATTCTATTTAGAAAGAAATTAAAACTTTTCTTGACAAATATTGCCGTAGAAAACGCGATGGAAGCTATGTCTAACCAGGAAGATGACGAAGACGACGATGAAGAATAAAGAACAAATGTCTGCGATAAAAAATTTAGACGATTTGCGAATGGCAAAACGTAAACTAAAATTACAAATGAAAGTTGCTGAAAATAAACATGAAAATTCATTTGTAAATAAAGCAGTTAATCTTGTAACAAACTTAAAATCCGATACAAGTTTTACTTCTTCTAAAGTTGAAAGTGCATTAAATTGGGCTGGAGATAAAGCTTCAAAAAAATATCCAATGAAGGGAATTACAAAAATTTTAATTTCTGGATTGATTATGATAGCGGTTCCAATTATTACGAATAAAATTCAGGAATATATAGAAGAAAAATTATAAAATTATTTGATATTAAAAAACCACTTCGTTTGAAGTGGTTTTTTTGTGTGTTAATTTTAAGACACTGTACCAAAAACTG
>NZ_DDBA01000066.1:28616-150638 GCF_002333005.1 Empedobacter sp. UBA2044 | reverse complement strand
ATTTTTTCAGGACGTTACAATGAATTGTATTTACTTTTTATCAAAAGTTCCTGTGTAAACAGAAGTTAATTTATCTAAAGAAATGTACTTTTTGAAAACCTCGTTTACTTGGTTTACATTAAGAGCATCTACTTTTTTCTCTAAATTATCAAATTCATCAAACGTAATTCCATTCAATAAATAACCATTCGATAAGCCTAACAAAGTTCCGTCAGTTCCCAAAGAAGTTGTACGACCGTTTTTCCAACTTACAATATTTGTTTTCAATTCGTCCGCTGTGAAACCATCTTTCAATGCTTTTGCAACTTCTTCTTTCAATGCTTTTTCAACTGCTTCACGTTTTGTAGGGTTTAAAAATGCATAATATCCCCAAGAAGCTACATCGTTTTTAGGATCGTTTGGAATCGAAACATATGAACCTGCACCATAGCTGATTCCTTCTTTTTCTCTTAATCGCATTGGAATACGAGCAGATAAAAATCCTCCACTTCCAATCATTTCATTTGCCATAACCATTGCGGCGTAATCAGCACTTTCACGATTCATTTTGAAGTTAATTGATCCAACTGCAGCAGCATTTTCTTTGTCTGGAATGTTATAAAGTTTATCCTCTTTTTTCGTTGCTGTAAAAGTTGGATACGCTTTTTCGTACTTCGATTTGCTATTCCATTTACCAAAAGTATCGTTTAATAATTTTTCAACTTTCGCTTTGTCATTTGTTCCAATAATAGAAACAACACCATTTTGTGCACCTAAAATATTTTTATAAAAATCAACTAAATCAGCTTGTTTGATTTTCTTTAAATCATCTTTTGTTTCAGCAAAAGAAGCTGTATAAAAAATAGAAGATTTAGGATAATTAGATGTTAAACGACTAATTTCGTTGAAGGCTAATGCTTGCGGATCGTTTGTATTTGCATCTAAATATGTTGTGTATTCATTTACAGATTTTGCTAATTCAGCTTCAGGAAAAGTTGGTTCTGTAATGATTTGACGCACGATATCCATTGTTTTGTCTAATGAATTTTTGTACGTATTAATTGTTACAGATAAATTTTGTCCTCCAAATCTAAATCCAACCGAAGATTTTAAAGCATCTAATTGATCTTTGATTTGTTCTTTTGTTAAATTCTTCGTTCCAGACATTAACAATTCAGCCGTTAATTGACCGATCATTCCTTTGTTTGCCAAATCTTTTTCATTCGAAACAGGTAAATTAAATGAAAGAATTACTTTTTCACCTTTAATTTCTTTGTCGATGATTCCATATTTTAGACCATTGTTCAATTTTCCTTCTGCATAATGAGCTTTTAAGTTTTTGATTGAAGCTTCAAATGGTTTTGCTTCTTTCTCAACTGCACGACCTTTGTAATTCGAAACTAATTCTGTAATCTGTTTATTCGTTAATTCAGCTGGTTTTACACGAATTTCATCTTTTGTCGGAATAAAAGTTCCAACTGTTCTATTATTCGCTTTAAAATATTTTTCAGCTACACGTTTTACATCTTCTTTGGTTACTTTTTCGATATTATCGCGGTATAAGAAACCTAAACGATAATCACCCGCACCAACAATTTCTGTTAAACCAATGGCATAATTAATCGTATTATTTTTTTGATTTTCGATGTTTTTCACAATACTTGCTTTCGCACGTTGTACATCTTGATCAGTATAATTAATTGTAGCAACTTTGTCTAATTCTGCACGAATATCATTTTTCGTTTGTTCGATGTTTTTCTCTTTTGGAATTTCAGTTCCGATATAGAAGAAACTTGCATCACGAACTTCTGGACTATACGCCCAAATTGAAGCAATTTTGTGTGTGTCAACTAAAGATTTGTACAAATATCCCGAAGGATCTGAAGTTAAAATATTATTTAAAACATCAATTGCTGCATAATCTTTATCGCTATATGCTGCAACGTGATACATTACACCAACAGATTGGGAATCTCCTGCACGTTTTACTTCAACAAATTTTTCACCATCTTGCGCTGGCTCAACTGTTAAAATTTCGTCTAAAACACGAGTTGGTTTTGGAATCGAAGCAAAATACTGATTCACATATTCCATCGTTTTTTTCTCGTCAAATTTTCCAGCAATAATTAAGGTTGCATTATCTGGTTGATAATATTTTTCGTAGAATTTGCGCAACTGTGGTGTTTTTACACGCTCAATATCTTCTTTAGATCCAATTGTAGATTTTCCGTAATTGTGCCATAAATAGCCAGCAGAAATAACGCGTTCCATTAAAACACTTGACGGATCATTTTCACCAATTTCAAATTCATTACGTACAACCGAAAATTCTTTGTCCAAATCTTCTTGTTTAATGGTTGCATTAATCATACGATCAGCTTCCATTTCCAAACTCCAACGTAAATTTTCGTCGCTTGATGGGAAAACTTCGTAATAATTTGTACGATCATAATATGTCGTTCCATTTGCACGTCCACCTTTGTCAGATAACATTTTCTTGATATCACCTAAGTTTTTTGTTGATTTAAACAACATATGTTCTAACAAATGCGCCATTCCTTTTTCACCGTAACCTTCGTGTTTAGAACCAACATTGTAAACAATATTTACTACAACATTACTTTGCGATTGATCAGAGACTAATAAAACTTGTAATCCATTTGGTAGTTTGTATTCCTTAATTCCTTCTACTTGCGTCACAAAAGTTGCGTTTCCAGATTTCGTTTGAGCCATTAAGTATGGTGAATTTGCAAAGGCAAAAACCAGACATATACTCAGTAAAGTTTTTTTCATGTATTTATTTTTATAGTTATTAATTGGATGATACAATTCTATAATCTATTCGTTAGACGCAAATTGTATGGTGTAAGTTACAAATCTTTTGTTAAATTTGTGATGCAACAAACAAAAGAAATGGAAACAAAAGAGGTAAATAAAATTACTTTCGAAGAGTTTAAAAGTCAAATCATTAATGATTACAAGACGGCTTTTATGTCTCGTGAAGCAAGTCTTTTAGGAAGAAGAGAAGTACTTACTGGGAAAGCAAAATTTGGGATTTTTGGTGATGGAAAAGAATTACCACAAATTGCAATGGCAAAAGTATTCAAAAATGGAGATTTCCGTTCTGGATACTATCGCGATCAAACATTTATGTTCGCAATTGGTCAATTAACTGTTGAACAATTTTTTGCACAATTATACGCTTTAACAGATTTAGAGAAAGAACCTTCATCAGGAGGTCGTCAAATGACATCTCATTTCGGAACACGTTCTTTAAATGAAGATGGTTCTTGGAAAAAATTAACAGAACAAAAAAATTCGAGTGCTGATATTTCGCCAACAGCTGGTCAAATGCCACGTTTGTTAGGCTTAGCACAAGCTTCAAAATATTTTAGAAATGTTCCTCAATCAGACGAAGATCAACAATTTTCTGTAAACGGAAATGAAATTGCTTTCGGAACAATTGGTGACGCAAGTACTTCTGAAGGTCATTTTTGGGAAACGATAAATGCAGGTGGAGTTTTGCAAGTGCCAATGGTTGTTTCTATTTGGGACGATGGTTACGGAATTTCTGTACCAGCTAAATTTCAACGCACAAAATCGAATCTTTCTGAATTATTATCAGGTTTCGGAAGAACGGAAGAGGAAAGAGGTTACGAAATTATTACTGTAAAAGCGTGGGATTATCCTGCTTTGATTGAAGCGTATACACGTGCAGAAAGATTTGCGCGTGAGCATCACATTCCGTGTATTGTACACGTGCAAGAATGTACGCAACCACAAGGTCACTCGACTTCTGGTTCGCACGAGCGTTATAAATCAGAGGAGCGTTTGACATGGGAAAAAGATTTTGATGGAATCTCAAAATTCCGTGAATATATTTTAGCATTTGCAGATCATTCAGAAGCAATTATTTCTGCGGAAGAGTTGGATCAATTAGAAGCTGAAGTAAAAGCTGAAGTAAAAGCTTCTCAAAAACAATGTTGGGACGATTATTTGAATCCAATTTTGGATTTGAAAAATGAAGCGTTAGAATTATTAACGAAAATTGCTTTAGAAAGTGCAAACGGTGCTTTTATCAACATTGAAATTAGTAATCTAAAATCAAAGAAAAGTCCTTTCAAACGTGATGTTTATGGAGCTGTTCGTAAAGTAATTCGTTTAATACGTTCAGAAAATTTAGTTACAAAAGCTGAATTAATTTCTTGGTTAGATGCCAAAATGAAGCGCGAAGAAGAAATCTATTCGACTAAATTAGTTTCAGAAACGGCAACTCAAGTACCACAAGTAAAACCTGAGTTTGGAGAAAATCCAGCGTTAGAAGATGGTCGTGTAATTGTTCGTGATAACTTTGATAAAATTTTCGAAAAATATCCAAAGGCATTAGTTTTTGGTGAAGATGCTGGAAATATTGGTGATGTAAACCAAGGTTTAGAAGGTCTTCAAGCAAAATATGGTATCGATCGTATTTCGGATACAGGTATTCGCGAAGCAACAATTCTTGGTCAAGGAATTGGATTAGCGATGCGTGGTTTACGTCCAATTGCAGAAATTCAATATTTAGATTATATCCTTTATTGTTTACAAGGAATTTCTGATGATTTGGCAACTGTGCTTTATCGTTCGAATGGAGGTCAAAAAGCGCCTGTGATTATCAGAACGCGTGGTCACCGTTTAGAAGGTGTTTGGCATTCAGGTTCGCCAATGGGAGGAATTTTGAATTTGGTTCGTGGCGTGAATGTTTTAGTTCCACGTGATTTAACAAAAGCCGCAGGTTTTTACAATACATTGATGCAAGCAGATGAGCCTGCAATTGTTGTAGAAAGTTTGAATGGTTATCGTTTGAAAGAACCTGCACCAACTAATATTGGAGAATTTACAACGCCAATAGGTGAAGTAGAAATTACAAAAGAAGGAAAAGATGTAACGTTATTAACATACGGTTCTACTTGGAGAATTGTGATGGATGCTGCGAAAGAATTGGAGCAACTAGGTATTTCTGTTGAAGTAATTGATGCACAATCTTTATTGCCTTTCGATATCAATGCAGATGTTGCAAAAAGTTTGAACAAAACGAATCGTTTAGTTATTGTTGACGAAGATGTTCCAGGTGGAGCAAGTGCATTCTTGTTACAAGAAATTATCGAGAAACAAGGTGGATATTTTACATTAGATAGCGCACCATTGACGATTACAGCGAAAGCTCACCGTCCTGCGTATGCGACTGATGGAGATTATTTTTCAAAACCTTCTGTTGATGATATTACAGAACAAGTCTATGAACTAATGCGCGAAGCGAAACCAAACGAGTTTCCTGCTTTGTACTAAAAAATAAATTTTAGAGTTATATAAGCGTATGTCTTTTTCAAAAAGGCATGCGCTTTTTTTGTATTTTTAACAATCAAAATTATAATGAAAATGAAATTCTATTCGATTATACTTTGTCTATTGACTTCAATTCTTTTTGGGCAATTTCAAGATGTAATTCCTCCAAAGAATATCAAGACGGTTCAAGTTTTTAATCCGCAAACAAACGATAATACACCCGTTATCAAGTTAGGTTCTAGCGAAAGATTAATTTTTCTTTTTGATGATATCAGTGCAGGTTATAAGCGTTATCAATATTCTATTGAACACAGAAATGCAGATTGGTCAGAATCGAATATTTTTCAAACCGAATTTTTAAATGGTGTTAATGCTGATTATGCGCGAACATATAAGAATTCATTCAATACGTATCAAAAATATACCAATTATCAAATTCAATTTCCGAATGATCAAATGAATGTAAAATTACCTGGAAATTATGTGTTAAAAGTGTATTTAGAAAATGATTCAAACCCAATTTTCACGAAACGTTTTGCCGTTTATCAACCAATTGCGGATGTTGGAGTGATGGTTTCTCGTTACAATAATCCAACCGTAAAAGAATTGAATCAGCGTTTGCAAGTTCAAGTTTCGAGTGGAACACAAAATTTAACTGAAGTTCCTGATGGTGCAAGATTATTTTTGATGAAAAATAACAATTGGAACGAAGGTTATTTTGTCAATCGACCATCTTTTTCTCGTCCAAATCAATTAACATATAATGATACTAATATTTTGTTTGACGGTGGTGCAGAATACAATTGGTTTGATAACAAAAATTTAGAAGTTCCGAGTTTAACAACAGAAAAAACATTCAGAAAAGATAGTGTTTATCACACTGTTTTGCGTGCAGATATTCCGAAATATAATTTACCTTATGATGATTATCCAGACATTAATGGTAATTTTTATATCCGAAATAACCGTTATGGAAACGAATATGCAGCAAATTCTGAAGCAGATTATTCATGGGTTTATTTTGCCTTAGATGCTTTCGAAGATCAAAATGGATTATACGTTCCGTATGTTGTAGGTGCTTTTAATAATTGGGAAATTGATGAAAATTCGAAATTAGAAAAAGACGATGCAGGATTTTGGGTAACCGAATTATTCTTGAAACAAGGTTATTACAATTATCAATATGTCGTAAAAAATACCAAAACAGGCAAAATCGATCCAAGTTATGTGAGCGGAAGTTTTTGGCAAACCGAAAATCAATATCAAGCATTGTTTTACTATCGCCCTTGGGGACAACGATACGATGTGTTGATGGGATATGGAACTGGAAATTCGAGGAGATAAGTAGCTTAACTTCTCAAAATTTTTTCCATTATTTTTCCTTTGGCTAATTCATCGATTAATTTGTCTAAATATCGAATTTTTTGCATCAATGGATTTTCAATTTCTTCCACACGATAACCGCAAATCACACCTTTTATTTTAGTTGCATTTGGATTAAACTTTGGTGCATTTTCAAAAAAATCATGAAAGTTAGTTTTCTTCGTTAAAATTTCTTCCAAATCTTTTTCAGTATAACCTGTTAACCAAAAAATAATTTGATCAACTTCCGTTTTTGTTCGGTTTTTCTTTTCTGCTTTTGTGATGTAATGCGGATAAACACTTGCAAAAGACATTTCGATTACACGCTGAAAATTTTTATCATTCATTTTTTAAGAATATTATAGAGGATAAATTTCGACAATTAATTTGATAAAATCTCACTATTTTCATCGATTGTGATTTATAGATTTTGAGTTAAATTTGAGTATGAAATTTTTATTTAGATTTTTAATACTGTTTACGATAATTAGTTTGGTTGGATGTACTTCTGAAACCAAAAAATCACCAATTGATTTTTATTATTGGCGAAGTAATTATTCGGTGAATGAAACAGAGAAAAAAGCGGTTGATTCACTAAAAGTGGAAAATATTTATGTTCGTTTTTTTGATGTGGATAAAAAGTTGAATAAAATTTCTCCAGTTGGAATTATTCAGAATTTTGATGCAACGAAACTCAATGTCAATTATATTCCGACGGTTTTTATTACCAATCAAACTTTTCTGAATACATCAAAAGATCAAATCAAAATTTTAGCAAAAGATGTGTATAATTTTTTGAGTGAAACGGCTGAAAGAGGAAATCTAAAAAGTTTCAATGAAATTCAGATAGATTGTGATTGGACGAAATCTACGCGCGAAAATTATTTTATGTTTTTGTCGGAATTGAAACATATTTCGGGCAAAAAACTTTCGGCAACTTTGCGTTTGCATCAAGTCAAATTTAAAGACAAAGAAGGAGTTCCGCCTTTGGATAAAATGGTTTTGATGTGTTATGCAACCGAAAATCCAACTGATCAATCTGAAAATAATTCGATTTTAGATTTGAAAATAGCAAAAGATTATTTAAAAAACTTGAACGATTATCCAATCAAATTAGATGTTGCTTTGCCAATTTATTCGTGGGCAATTTTGACAAATCATCAAGGAAAAATAAAATTAATCAATTCTTTTTCGGAGCAAGATTTGATAGGAAAACCTGTAAAGAAAATCAGAAATGGATTTTATGAAGTGGAAGATGATTTTTTTGTACGAAATTTTTATGTGAGCAAAGGTTTTACAATAAAAGTTGAAATGATTTCTCCTGAATTATTAATTGAAACAAAATCATTTATCGATACAAAATTATCTTACAATTATCGCTTGATTTATTATCATTTAGACTCAAAATTTTTGAAAACAATACCAACACAATTATGAAAAAAATAGTACTTACTTTATGCTTAACTTTTGGTTTAACCAAAGTATTTGCGTGTGCTGATGGAGGTGGAGAAGATTATTATTACTACAATCTTTTTTCGCAAACTTTAAGCGAAGCGCCTCAATATCAGCCATTTTTGATGACGTTGGATAATCCATATTATACGATGGATGCAAATCAAAAGAATGAGAATATTTTGGATTGGCAAAAAACGTTAGGAATTAGCTATCAGCAAGCGTTTGAGTTGGTTTTTAAAGTATCGAAACAAGAAATTGATTTGATGGTAAAGAATGGAAAATCGTCCAATACGAACTATAATTTTGCGACAACAGATTGGGTAAAAAAGAATAAGCAAAGTTTACTTTACTTGTCGTATGCCAAGTATTTAGAGCCTTATATGGCTTTTTATTATATCGATAATGGTGAATGGTCGTATGTAGATCGTCCAGAAAAAAATGTCAATAATCTAAACTATAGAAAAGTTCTTGAGGTTCTAAAGAAAAGTTGGAATGCAGAAACGGACAAAGAATTAAAAGTTCGTTACGGTTATCAATTGGTGCGTTTTGCGCATTATTTCCACGAATATAAAGACGCTATCAATTATTTTAATATGTATGTGGCGTCGCAAGGACTCAAAAATTCGATGTATTATTATGCGTTAGATCAAAAAGGTGGAGCGGAGCGTGCACTTGGAAATTATATTCAGGCGAATTATGACTTTTTCGAAGTTTTTTCTCATTCGAATGATCGAAAAATGAGTGCTTATCAATCGATGCGCGTGACAGAAGATTTGAATTATGAGAAAATGTTAGCCAATGCCAAAACGATTCAAGAAAAAAATGATTTGTATTTATTGATTGGTTATAATGATTTTTCGAATCCGTTAGCTCCTGCGAAAAAAATTATTGCGAATGATGTAAATGCGCCACAAGCGAGAATTTTATTTGCACGTTCTATTAATTTAATTGAACGCGAATATTTGCAACAAAATCCTGAAGATTATTATTGGAATTCTTCTCAAGAACGAAAAAAATATACAGATTTATATTTACCTGTAAAAACAAATGGCAATTATTACAGTAACCCCGAAGATTCAAAAGATGAAGTTCAGATTAATGAATTGATTGCTCTGGCAAAATCACAAGCGATAAAAGCTGACGACAAAGAATATTGGAAATTATCGGTGGCATATTTGAATTTATTGAACAAAAATTTTGCGGAAACAAAAACGTATTTAACCAAAGTAAATTCAACTTCGAAAGAATTTCAACAACAGAAAAAAGTGATTGAAATTTTATTAGAAATTTTCGAACAAAAGAAAATTACAGATAGTTTTGAGAATCAATTGATGCAAAAATATGCGTCGATTTTGAATTATGAATATCCAAAATTACCAGAAGATGTCTATGGTTATTCGGATGAAGATGATCAAAAAATGAACTTGAAAAATGTGATTTTAGATGTTTTAGCAAATCGATATTTTTTGCAAGGTGACAAAGGAAAAGCATTTTTGATTCATAATGAAATTACACAATTAGGTTCAAATCCAGATTGGGCGATTATCAATGATTTAGATAAATTGGATAAAAAATCGAATAAAACAGCTTTCGAAAAATATTTGATTAATGCAAAAGTAAAATCGAGTTCATGGGATTGGAGAACAAAAAAATCAAAAGAAATTCAGTTTAAATTATCAGATTATTTAGCCGATTTCAAAGGAACATTGTATTTAGGCGAAATGAAATTTGATTTGGCGAAAAAAGAATTTGAGAAGATTGATCAAAAATATCACACGTCAGAAAGTGCTTATTTTGTTTATGATTACGATTATACAACAGAAAAAGAAAGCAAAACTTGGGTAGAAAATCAGTTTGATGGTTATCATAATATTCCGAATAAAATCTTTGGATATAATAAGATTGAATGTTTTAATTGTGACGAAAATCAAGTGATCGCAACTCCTTATTTGAATGAATTTAAATTTATCAAACCAAAAATGTCAAAATTAGAATTGACAAATGCGATGATTGAATTGAATAAAATAGCAAAGAAGAATACCGAAGAAGCTGCAAAAGCGAATTATTTGTTGGGGAATTTCTTTTACAATACGACGACTTTAGGCTATTATCGTTATTTGTTGACATTTGATCGAAACAATGATAATGGACCAAAATTTAATAATTATGGTGATCAATATGAAGCGACAAGCAACTTCTTTTACAAAAGTTTCGGTTGGGGTGGAAACTACGTAGATAATTTTACGCCGTCAGAAAATTATTTGAAAAAAGCTTTTGATTCGACAAAAGACAAAGAAATGAAAGCGCAAATTTTATTTGCATTGTCTAAGAATGAACAAGGAAGATTTTATAATGCAAAAGATCCTGTGTTGAAACGTTTGTACGAAAATCAATATGACAACGAAGATAAAATTTTAGCGTTTAAAGTGGCAAATTATCGTTCTAATTTTAAAAATTTGAAACAATATTCGGACACGAAAACATATCAAGAAATAAAATCAAATTGTAAATATTTCGATTATTACACAAATAACTTTTAATAATTAAAACGCTTTTATTTTTAGGAGCGTTTTTTGTGATGTGATTTTTGACTAAAATAGATTATTATGAAATGTTTTGTAACTCAAGAACCAATTAATCGCTACGAAGCTGTAAAAGGAAAAGAAATTCAGCAAGAGATTTTTAAATTGATTGAGCAAGATTATCCAGCAATTACCGAAGAAGATTATGTTTCGATAAAAATATTGAACAAATATCGTCGTCAATTTTTTGCAAATTTGATTTCGCAAGAAAAAGGTGAAATGGAAAAATTGGATCAAGATGTAGTAGAAGCAATTCGTGATAATTCTATTCTTTCCGAAAATATAAAAGAAAATACATCAAAGCCATTGACAACAGGCGATAGAATCGCAGATAAAGTAGCGTCTTTTGGAGGAAGTTGGACATTTATTATTTCGTTTTTTATTTTCTTATTGGTTTGGATGTTTCTTAATTTTTGGATGTTGCACAACAAAGGTTTTGATCCCTATCCATTTATTTTACTCAATTTGATTTTGTCTTGTTTAGCAGCAATACAAGCTCCAATTATTATGATGAGTCAAAATCGTCAAGAAGATAAAGACCGTGATAGAGCCGAACATGATTATAAAATTAACTTGAAAGCTGAATTGGAAATAAAATTATTAAGCGAAAAAATAGATCATTTATTGGTTCATCAGAATAAGAAATTATTAGAAATACAGGAAATGCAAATCCAATATTTAGAGAATATCGAAAATCAAATTCTTCATACAAAAGATAAAAAAGAAAATAAAAAGGAAGAATAATGGATGATTTTATGTTTAAAGTGGTAAAAGACTTAATTATCTGAACTGAAACATTTCCATTTATTTTTCTTAAATTTGAACTTTGAAAAGTATAAACAAACAAAATAATCAAAATGTCAAAATCATTTGCTCAAATTCCTCACGCTGTTAACGAAGAGGTAAAATCATATGCTCCTGGAACACCAGAGCGTGCGCAATTATTAGACGCTTACAAAAAAATGTTTAACGAGGTAACTGAAGTTCCTCAATACATTGGTTCTGAAGAAATTTTTTCAGGAAATAAAAAAGAAATTCGTCCTCCACATGACCACCAAAAAGTTGTTGGTTATTTCCACGAAGGAACACAAGATGATGTAAGAAAAGCGATTGATACAGCTTTAGCTGCAAAAGAAGCTTGGGTTGCAATGCCTTGGGAAGATAGAGCGGCAATTTTCTTGAAAGCTGCAGATTTGATTGCTGGTCCTTACCGTGCAAAAATAAATGCTGCAACAATGATTGGTCAATCTAAAAATGCAATGCAAGCAGAAATTGATTCAGCTTGTGAGTTGATTGACTTTTTACGTTTCAATGTACAATACATGACAGAAATTTATGCAGATCAACCAATTTCTTCTCCTGGAATTTGGAATCGTGTAGATTATCGTCCATTAGAAGGATTTACTTTCGCAATTACTCCATTCAATTTTACTGCAATCGCTGGTAACTTACCATCTTGTATGGCTTTGATGGGGAACGTTGTAGTTTGGAAACCTTCTGATAAACAAACTTTAGCTGCTAAAGTAACAATGGAAGTGTTCAAAAAAGCTGGTTTACCAGATGGTGTAATCAACATGATCTTAACTGATGGAGCAGAAACTGCAAAAACAGTTTTAGAACACAAAGATTTCGCAGGTTTACACTTCACAGGTTCTACAAAAGTTTTCAATACTTTATGGAAACAAATTGGAGATAACATCAACAATTACAGAACTTATCCACGTATCGTAGGAGAAACAGGAGGAAAAGATTTCGTAATGGTTCACAAATCAGCTTGTCCAACAGAAGTTGCTGTAGGTTTAGTTCGTGGAGCATTTGAATACCAAGGACAAAAATGTTCTGCTGCTTCTCGTGCTTATATTCCATCTAACTTATGGAACGAAGTTGAGAAACAAATGAAAGAAATGTTAGCAACTGTTAGATTAGGATCTCCAGAGGATTTCTCTAATTTCATGACAGCGGTTATCGATAAAAACTCTTTCGAAAAATCTAAAGCATATATCGATCGTGCACAAGCATCTTCTGAAGCTGAAGTTGTAATCGGTGGTACTTATGATGATTCAGTTGGATATTTTGTTCAACCAACAGTTATCAAAGCAACGAATCCTAAATATGAATCAATGGTAGAAGAAATCTTCGGACCTGTATTATCAGTTTATGTTTATGATGAAAATGAATTTGAAGCAACTTTAAAATTAGTTGACGAAACTTCTGCTTACGCATTAACAGGATCAATCTTCGCGAAAGATCGTGCTGCTGTAGAATTAGCTGCTAAAGCATTGAAAAATGCTTGTGGAAATTTCTACATCAACGATAAACCAACAGGTGCAGTTGTAGGTCAACAACCATTTGGTGGAGCGCGTGCTTCTGGTACAAATGATAAAGCAGGTTCTGCAATGAACTTGTTACGTTGGACTTCTGTTCAAACAATCAAAGAAACATTTGTTCCTGCAAAAGATTACAAATACCCATTCTTAGAAAAATAATATTTTCGAGATACAAAATTAGAATAAGCCTTACATTTGTAGGGCTTATTTTTTTGGTATGAATGATAATTCGGAAAAAGCAATCAAAGCTTCAATTTTTAGTATTGTAGGAAACGCTTCTTTGGCTGGAATTAAGTTTTTGGCTGGTTATTTTGGGAATTCTTACGCACTTATTGCAGATGCAATCGAGTCTTCGGCAGATGTTTTTTCTTCTATATTTGTTTTCTTTGGACTAAAGTATTCTGCAAAACCTGCAGATGAAAATCATCCTTATGGACACGGAAAAGCAGAAGCGTTAATCACATTTTTAGTGGTTACTTTCCTTATTGTTTCTGCGATTATCATTGCAAAAGAAAGTATTAACAATATTATTACACCACATCATCAGCCCAAACCATTTACCTTATTAGTTCTTGGAGGAATTATTTTATTCAAAGAATTATCGTTTCAGTATGTAATGCGAAAAAGTGTTGAAACCAATAGTTCTTCTCTAAAAGCAGATGCTTGGCATCATCGTTCGGACGCAATTACATCGTTAATGGCGTTTATCGGAATTTCGATTTCATTGGTAATGGGACCAGGTTGGGAGGCAGCAGATGATGTTGCAGCACTTTTTGCATCAAGTTTTATTTTATATAATGCGTACAAAATCCTTCGACCTGCGTTGGGAGAAATTATGGATGAGCAATTGTACGAAAATGAAATTGAACAAATTAGAGAAATCGCTTCGCATGTTCCGGGTGTTATGGCGACTGAAAAATGTAATGTGCGTAAGAATGGAATGAATTATTATGTCGATTTACATGCAATAGTCGATGGAACGATTTCGGTGGTGGAAGGACATAAAATTAGTCATGATCTGAAAGATGCTGTACAAGCTAAAATGCCACAAGTAAAAGATGTATTAGTGCATATAGAGCCTACTTTTGTCTCGGTTCGAGAATATTTTCGAACAAATCACATCGAAGATAAAAGAGTGGAGGAGTAAAAATAAATTATATTAAATAAAAAAAGAGAAGCAATTGCTTCTCTTTTTGATCTTTTAGTTGGTTAATAAAAAATCATAATATATATAAAAGGTCGATTTTAGAATAATTTGAAACCAATACCAGTACTGATTAACCAAGGATTAAGATCTACATCTGCTGGTACATAAACTTGTTTGTCTAAAGCTGCACCAACTGTAACGTCTGTGTTTAAGTATAATTTTTTAACATCTACGTTCCAGTATAATTTATCATTGATTTTGTAATCAAATCCTAATTGAAATCCGAAACCTACATTGTTTTTGTAATCTACACTAGTTACGGCTGCGTTTCTCCCTTTTCCTTGCCCTTGATCATAGAAGATTGTATAATTAATTCCAGCACCAACATAAGGTTTTAGGTTTTTGGTTGGATACAAATGATATTGTACATTAAGAGTTGGAGGTAACAGCATTACTCGTCCCAAATCTAAATTTCCTAATGCAGTATTTACCGCTACAACTTCGTGTTTAGATGTTCCTAAGATTAATTCGGCCGCGATATTTTTTGTAATATAATAGGTAAAGTCAATTTCTGGAATAAGATTGTTTGTAACTGCTACATTTCCACCTATTGCTTCTATTTTAGCATCTTCCATAGGAACTACACCAGTTGCTCTTACACGCATATGTAATTCACTAGCCTCTTGTCCAAATGAAATTGTTGATGCAAAGATTGCTCCTAATATTAATAGTCCTTTTTTCATAATGTTTATTTTATTTTTCGAAACAAAACTCGGATTAATTCATCCGAATTAAAATGTCAAATATCATTTCCGAAAATGACTTTAAACATTTGTTTTTTTTAAGGATATTATTAACTTAAACACGCTGATAGTCAATTATTTTTAATGAGTAAAAATAATCGTAAAAGAAAAACTTTTCACTTAATAGAAATTTATTACTTTTGGAGGAAAGTCATAAAAAAACAAAAAAACTCAAAAAAATGGATTTCTTAGAAAATGAAAATTTATCATTAATCGCGCAATCGGCAAGAGATTTTGCAAAACAATACATTCAACCGAATATAATGGAGTGGGATGAAGCTCAAACTTTTCCAGTTGAAGTTTTCAAAGAACTTGGAAAAATGGGATTCATGGGAATCGTTGTTCCAGAAGAATATGGAGGAAGTGGTTTGTCATATGATGAATATGTATCAATTGTAGATGAAATTTCACAAGTTGATCCTTCTATTGGTTTGTCTGTAGCGGCACATAATTCACTTTGTACAAATCATATTTTAGAATTCGGTAACGAAGAACAAAAACAACGTTGGTTACCAAAATTAGCAACAGCAGAATGGATTGGTGCTTGGGGATTAACAGAGCACAACACAGGATCTGATGCAGGAGGAATGTCTACAACAGCTGTAAAAGATGGAGATGAATGGGTGATTAACGGAGCAAAAAACTTTATTACACATGCAATTTCTGGTGATGTTGCGGTTGTGATGACAAGAACAGGAGAGAAAGGAGCTAAAAATAACGCGACAGCTTTTGTAATAGAAAAAGGAACGCCAGGTTTTACATCGGGTAAAAAAGAAAATAAATTAGGAATGCGTGCTTCGGAAACGGCAGAGTTAATCTTCGATAACGTACGTGTTTCGGATGCAAATCGTTTAGGAAATGTTGGTGATGGTTTCAAGCAAGCACTTAAGATTTTAGATGGTGGTCGTATCTCGATTGCAGCTTTATCTTTAGGAATCGCGAAAGGAGCATACAAAGCAGCATTGAAATATGCACAAGAGCGTCATCAATTTGGAACTGCAATTGCAAATTTCCAAGCAATTAACTTTAAATTGGCTGAAATGATTACAGAAATCGAAGCTTCAGAATTATTAATTCGTAAAGCATCTTATTTAAAAAATCATAAAAAACCAATGACGACAGAAGGTGCAATGGCAAAATATTATGCATCGGAAGCGTGTGTTAAAATCTCGAATGAAGCAGTTCAAATATTTGGTGGATACGGATATACAAAAGATTTTCCAGTAGAGAAATTCTACCGTGATTCTAAGTTGTGTACAATCGGTGAAGGAACAACTGAGATCCAAAAATTAGTGATTGGAAGAAATATTTTGAAAGATTAATACAAAACGATTTGTTTAATTACTAAAGAGTTGTATATTTGCCATCTCAAAAAGAAATAGATAAAATTATGTTGATTATACCAGTAAAAGACGGAGAGTCAATCGAAAGAGCTCTAAAAAAATACAAAAGAAAATTTGATAAAACAGGTGTTGTACGTCAGTTAAGAGCACGTCAACAATTTACAAAACCTTCTGTTACAAATAGAATTAAGATGAGTAGAGCAATCTACAAACAAGCCTTAATCGAAAAGGAGGAAGCATAAATTGCCGTTTTAAACGATATAAAGAAATTAATTTCTGTTGACCTATTTATTAAAGTTGTAACTTTGATGAATAGGTTTTTTTATGGAATTTATTCAACTATTCTTAGATTATTTAGCGCTCGAGAAAAACTATTCTACGCTAACAATTACTAGCTACAAAAGAGATTTGGACGATTTTGTTGAGTTCTATCAACAAGAAGAAAATTCGTCAGAAATACAACTTGCAACAAAAAATCATATTCGTGCATTTGTGATGCATTTATCAGAATTAGAAAAGTCTGAGAAAACAGTTAATCGCAAATTAAGCGCTTTACGAACGTTTTATAAATATTTGGTCAAAGAAAATCATCTTTCCATTAATCCAATCGAGCAAATTCATTCACTTAAACAAAATAAACAAGTTTTAGTACCTTTTACAGAAGCAGAATTGAATGATTTGTTGAATAATGATGAATTTTTCCCTGACACATTCGAAGGTTTACGTGATCGATTAATGATTGATGTAATGTATCAAACAGGAATTCGACGTGCCGAATTAATTGGTTTGAAAGAAAATGATATCGATCCGAATACACTTTCTATAAAAGTTCTTGGAAAAAGAAATAAAGAACGCATAATTCCTATTTCTACCTTTCTGTTAGAGGATTTGGCGAATTATAACACTAGAAAACATAACGAAATTACTTTACAATGTACGAATGTTTTTGTAACAGAAAAAGGAAAACCTTTGTACGATAATCTTGTTTATTCGAAAGTAAAATACTATCTTAGTCTTATAAGTGTAAAACATAAAAAAAGTCCTCATATGTTGAGGCATTCATTTGCGACTCATATGTTAGATTCAGGAGCAGATCTGAATGCAGTAAAAGATATTTTAGGGCATTCAAGTTTGTCATCGACTCAAATTTATACACATGGGAGTATAGAAAATTTAAAAAAAGTGTTTAACAAAGCTCACCCGCGTGAGAACAAAAAAGAGTAATTATGACAATTAACTTTCAAGCAGTAAACTTCAATACTAAACCAGGTTTAGAGGAGTATTTAGAGAAAAAATTAGAAAAATTAGAAACTTTGTCAGACAAAATCATTGCAGCGAATGTTTCTTTTAAATTAGAGAATACTGCAGAAAAAAATAACAAGACAGTTGATATTAAGTTAGAAGTACCAGGAGATGATATTGTTGTAAGTAAAACAGGACAATCTTTTGAAGAATGTATTGATTTAGCGGTAGATACATTAAAAAAATTAATTATCAGAAAAAAAGAAAAAATTAGCGAAAGATAAAAAATAGGGAATTGACTAAAAAAAGAACCTAAAAATTTGGTTAATTCAAAAAACAACGTAAATTTGCAGTCCGTTAAACAAACATATTTAACGGACTGTTCTTTTAAATAACGCTTTTAAAAACAAAAATGCCGATGTAGCTCAGCTGGCTAGAGCAGCTGATTTGTAATCAGCAGGTCGTGGGTTCGAGTCCCTCTATCGGCTCAAGGTTTTTAGAAGAACAAAAAAATAAGGCGGGGAGATACTCAAGCGGCCAACGAGGACGGACTGTAAATCCGTTGGGTAACCTTCGCAGGTTCGAATCCTGCTCTCCCCACAAACTTAATTTTTAAAATTTTTTGTGGTTTAGGATTTAATCTTTAAATTTGCAAAGCTTTTTAGAAGTGAATGCGGGAATAGCTCAATTGGTAGAGCGTCAGCCTTCCAAGCTGAATGTTGCGGGTTCGAGTCCCGTTTCCCGCTCAAATTCTGGTTCGTCCAGTATAGTTAATCTTTTAAGTAGTTGTTGAAACTCATTTAAACCAAGGTTAACGCGAGTCAAAAATTAATATCTTTATATAAATCAAAAAGTGTACTTTTACACTTGAAAATAATTTAAAGTTATTTTTTTAATTTAAGTATAACAATAGAAATTAATAAAAAGTAAAATGGCAAAGGAAACTTTCAACCGTAATAAGCCGCACTTAAATATTGGTACTATTGGTCACGTTGACCACGGTAAAACAACTTTGACTGCAGCGATTACTAAAGTATTAGCTGATGCTGGTTATTCAGAAGCAAAAGCTTTCGATCAAATCGATAATGCTCCAGAAGAAAAAGAGCGTGGTATTACAATTAATACATCTCACGTAGAGTATGAAACTGCTAACCGTCACTACGCACACGTTGACTGTCCAGGTCACGCGGATTACGTAAAAAACATGGTTACAGGAGCTGCTCAAATGGATGGTGGTATCTTAGTAGTAGCTGCTACTGATGGTCCAATGCCTCAAACTCGTGAGCACATCTTATTATGTCGCCAAGTAAACGTTCCTCGTATCGTTGTTTTCTTAAACAAAGTTGATATGGTTGACGATGCTGAGTTATTAGAGTTAGTAGAAATGGAAGTAAGAGATTTATTATCTTCTTACGAATATGACGGAGATAACACTCCAGTTATCCAAGGATCTGCTTTAGGTGCATTAAACGGTGAGCCTCAATGGGTTGAAACTGTATTAAACTTAATGAACAATGTTGATGAGTGGATTGAGCAACCAGTTCGTGATCAAGATAAACCATTCTTAATGCCAGTAGAGGATGTATTCTCTATTACAGGTCGTGGTACTGTTGCTACAGGACGTATCGAGGCTGGTGTAATTAACTCTGGGGATCCAGTTGACATCGTTGGTATGGGAGAAGAAAAATTAACTTCTACTGTAACAGGTGTTGAAATGTTCCGTAAAATCTTAGATAGAGGTGAAGCTGGTGATAACGTAGGTTTATTATTACGTGGTGTTGATAAAACTGACATCCGTCGTGGTATGGTTATCGCAAAACAAGGATCTGTTAAACCACACAAAAAATTCAAAGCTGAGGTTTATATCTTAACTAAAGAAGAAGGTGGTCGTCACACTCCATTCCATAACCGTTACCGTCCACAGTTCTACGTACGTACAACTGACGTAACAGGGGAAATCAACTTACCAGAAGGAGTTGAGATGGTTTTACCAGGAGATAACTTAACTATTACAGTTGAATTATTACAACCAATCGCATTAAACGAAGGTTTACGTTTCGCAATCCGTGAAGGTGGACGTACAGTTGGTGCTGGTCAGGTAACTGAAATTTTAGACTAATTAGTCAAAATATAATATAGAAGATGTGGTAATCTTCAATGATTACCACTCTTTTTATCTACGGGCATAGTTCAATGGTAGAATAGCGGTCTCCAAAACCGTTGATCAGGGTTCGAATCCTTGTGCCCGTGCTAAATGAAAACGATATGAAAGTCGTACAATATTTTAAAGATTCCTTTGTAGAATTTAAAGATCATGTTACATGGCCATCATTCTCAGATCTACAAAGAGACACAATTATTGTTGCAATAGCTACAGTTTTGTTAGCTATATTTTTATATGCGGTAGATACATTATTCACACAAGTGCTTAACTTTATCTACGGCGCTTTTTAGTTTGTAAAATATCCCGTTTAGTAATTAGAATCATGAGTGAAAAGAAATGGTATGTAATCAAGACTGTAGCTGGACAAGAGCTGAAAGTTAAGGATTATATTGAAAGAGAAATTCAGTACCAAAATTTGAATGATTATGTAGGACAAATTGTTGTTCCTATGGAAAAAGTGATTCAAATCCGTAACGGTAAAAAATATCAAAAGGAAAAAGTACACTTTCCTGGTTACATCATGATAGAAGCCGAACTTGTAGGGGAAATTCCTCACATGGTAAAGAATACATCAGGTGTAATTAGCTTTTTGAGTGCAACGAAAGGAGGTGATCCTGTACCAATGAGACAATCGGAAGTTAACCGAATGTTAGGTAAAGTTGACGAATTAGCAGAAAACGTTGATACAAACTTAGGAATATCTTACATCGTAGGAGAAACTGTAAAAGTAATCGACGGACCATTCAATGGCTTCAACGGAACAGTTGAAAAAATCATTGAAGATAAACGTAAACTTGAAGTGATGGTTTTAATCTTCGGACGTAAAACACCACTAGAGTTAAGTTTTAACCAAGTTGAAAAGATTGCATAATCAATCTATCAACAAATTAAAAGTAGAAATTTAGGCTGCTTCCACATAACGCTTAATTTTAAGAATTAAAAAAATGGCAAAAAAAATTGAAAAAGTTGTAAAACTTCAAGTTAAAGGAGGACAAGCAAATCCTTCGCCACCAGTAGGGCCAGCTTTAGGTGCTGCAGGTGTTAACATCATGGAGTTTTGTAAACAATTTAATGGACGTACACAAGAAAAACAAGGTGCAGTGTTACCAGTTGTTATTACTGTGTATCAAGACAAATCATTCGATTTCGTAATTAAAACTCCACCAGCTGCTATTCAGTTAATGGAAGCTGCGAAATTGAAAAAAGCATCAGGTGTACCAAACCGTCAAAAAGTTGGTACTGTTACTTGGGATCAAGTTAGAGCTATTGCTGAAGACAAATTAGCGGACATGAACTGTTTTACTGTTGAATCTGCTATGAAAATGGTTGCTGGAACTGCACGTTCTATGGGTATAACTGTAAAAGGTGGGCAAGCTCCAGAATAATTAAAACATTTTAGGAAATGGCAAAGTTAACAAAAAGACAAAAAGAAGTATTAGCTAAAGTAGAAAAAAACAAACTTTACTCTATTGATGAAGCATCATCATTAGTAAAGGAAGTTAACTACGCTAAGTTTGATGCTTCTGTAGATATAGCAGTTCGTTTAGGTGTAGATCCTAAGAAAGCTAACCAAATGGTTCGTGGTGTAGTTTCATTACCACACGGAACAGGTAAAGATGTAAAAGTATTAGCATTAGTTACTCCAGACAAAGAAGCAGAAGCTAAAGCAGCAGGTGCAGACTATGTAGGATTAGACGAATACTTACAAAAAATTAAAGAAGGTTGGACAGATGTTGACGTTATCGTTACTATGCCAGCTGTTATGGGTAAATTAGGACCATTAGGACGTGTTTTAGGACCTCGTGGATTAATGCCTAACCCAAAATCAGGTACTGTAACTTTAGAAGTAGGTAAAGCCGTTTCTGAAGTAAAAGCAGGTAAAATCGACTTCAAAGTAGATCGTTACGGAATCATCCACGCTGCAGTTGGTAAAGTATCTTTCGATGCTGATAAAATTAAAGAAAATGCGAATGAGTTAATTCAAACTTTAATTAAATTAAAACCAACAGCTGCTAAAGGAACATATGTAAAAAGCATCACGCTTTCTACAACTCAATCTGTAGGTGTATCAGTAGATCCAAAAAGTGTAAACGCTTAAAATTAGTAGATTATGGCAATGACAAAACAAGATAAAGCAAATATGATAGATGAATTGCAAGCTGTATTAGCAGAAGCAAAAATCATCTACTTAGCAGATATCGACGGATTAAACGCTGTTAATACTACTGAATTAAGAAGAGCTTGCTTCAAAAGCAATGTATCTTTACGCGTAGTAAAAAACACTTTATTAAAGAAAGCTATGGAGCAAATCGAAGACAAAAACTTCGAAGAGCTTTACGGATCTTTAAAAGGAAATACAGCATTAATGACTGCTGAAGTTGGTAATGCACCAGCTAAAGTAATCGATACTTTCAGAAAAAAATCTGAAAAACCTATTTTAAAAGGAGCTTGGATTGAAGATAATACATTCGTAGGTGATGACAAATTACCACAATTAGTAGCATTGAAATCTCGCGAAGAATTAATCGCAGACATCATCATGTTACTTCAATCTCCAATCAAAACTGTTGTTTCTCAATTAGAGAACAAAGAGGCTGCAAAAGCAGAAGAAGGAGCTTCAGAAGAATAAGACACACTCATATCAAATAAAAGTTTAAAAAACAAAAAGCATTAAAATGGCAGATTTAAAAAAATTAGCTGAAGAGTTAGTAAACTTAACAGTTTTAGAAGTTAATGAATTATCTACAATCTTAAAAGATGAATACGGAATCGAACCAGCTGCTGCTGCTGTAGTTGTTGCTGCAGGTGGAGCAGGTGAAGCTGCTGAAGAGCAATCAGAATTCGACGTAATCTTAAAAGAAGCAGGTGCATCTAAATTAGCAGTTGTTAAATTAGTTAAAGAATTAACTGGAAAAGGATTAAAAGAAGCTAAAGATTTAGTAGATTCAACTCCAGCAACAGTTAAAGAAGCAGTTTCTAAAGACGAAGCTGAAGCTTTAAAGAAACAGCTAGAAGAAGCTGGTGCAGTAGTAGAATTGAAGTAATTTTTATTACTCAAAAATATAGGTTTGGACCTAACACAGGACGTGTTAGGTCTAAACCTTTTTACGCATAAAGTCATTATATAAACCAAAATTCATTCGAAATTGGCCACTAAAGCAACATTAAGCAACTCGACTGAGAAAAAAGAAAGATTGAACTTCTCTTCTGCAAAAGCAGTCGCTCAGTTCCCAGATTTCCTTGACATTCAGATCAAATCGTTTGAAGATTTTTTCCAGTTGGAAACAAGACCTGACCAACGAAAAAATGAAGGTCTTTACCGAACATTTGCTGAGAATTTTCCAATTACGGATACTCGCAATCAGTTTGTTTTAGAATTCTTAGATTATTTCGTAGATCCACCACGTTACACAATTGATGAGTGTATCGAAAGAGGATTAACGTACAGCGTACCATTGAAAGCTCGTCTTAAATTGTACTGTACGGACGAAGAACACGAAGATTTCGAAACTGTAGTGCAAGACGTATACTTAGGAACAATTCCTTATATGTCTCCTTCAGGATCATTCATTATTAATGGTGCAGAGCGTGTTATTGTATCTCAATTACACCGTTCTCCTGGGGTATTCTTCGGACAATCTTTCCACGCGAATGGTACAAAATTGTACTCATCTCGTATCATTCCTTTCAAAGGATCTTGGATTGAGTTCGCAACAGACATCAACAGCGTAATGTACGCTTACATCGATCGTAAGAAAAAGTTACCATTAACTACCTTATTACGTGCTATCGGATACGAAAGAGATAAAGATATCTTAGAAATTTTCGACTTAGCAGAAGAAGTAAAAGTTAATAAAGCTAATTTAAAGAAAGTTGTAGGTCGTAAACTTGCTGCACGTGTATTAAATACATGGCACGAGGATTTCGTAGATGAAGATACAGGAGAAGTTGTATCTATCGAGCGTAATGAAATTATCTTAGACCGTGAAACAATCTTAGAGAAAGATCACATCGATCAAATCGTAGATTCTGGTGTTAAGACGATTTTATTACACAAAGAAGACATCAATTCTGCTGATTATGGAATTATCCATAATACTTTACAAAAAGACCCTACTAATACTGAAAAAGAGGCAGTAGAGTATATCTATAGACAATTACGTAACGCTGAGCCACCAGATGAGGAAACAGCAAGAGGAATTATTGACAAATTATTCTTCTCTGATCAACGTTATTCATTAGGTGAAGTAGGTCGTTACAGATTAAATAAAAAATTAGGCTTAAGCATTAGCGAGGACGTACAAGTATTGACTCGTGAAGATATCATTTCGATTATTAAATACTTAATCGAATTAATCAACTCTAAAGCAGAGGTGGATGATATCGACCACTTATCTAACCGTCGTGTAAGAACGGTAGGTGAGCAAATGGCTAGCCAATTCGGAGTAGGTTTAGCTCGTATGGCTAGAACTATCCGTGAAAGAATGAATGTTCGTGACAACGAGGTGTTTACACCAATCGATTTGATTAATGCTAAAACATTATCATCTGTTATCAACTCATTCTTCGGAACGAACCAGTTATCTCAGTTCATGGACCAAACAAATCCATTATCAGAGATTACACACAAACGTCGTTTATCAGCATTAGGACCTGGAGGTTTATCAAGAGAAAGAGCGGGATTCGAGGTACGTGACGTACACCACACTCATTACGGACGTTTATGTCCAATTGAAACTCCTGAGGGACCAAACATTGGTTTGATTTCGTCATTATGTGTATTCGCTAAAGTTAATAACTTAGGGTTCATCGAAACACCGTACAGAAAAGTAGAAGATGGAAAAGTGGACGTCGAATCAGCACCAATCTATTTAACTGCGGAAGAGGAGGAATCAAAAGTAATTGCTCAAGCCAATATCGACATGACAGACGATGGTACTATTGCTACTGAACGTGTAACTGCTCGTGAAGATGGGGATTTCCCTGTTGTAACGCCAGCAGAAGTTGATTTAATTGACGTTGCACCTAACCAGATTGCATCTATCTCAGCATCATTAATTCCTTTCTTGGAGCATGATGACGCCAACCGTGCGTTAATGGGATCGAACATGATGCGTCAGGCAGTTCCATTATTAAAACCTCAAGCACCAATTGTAGGTACTGGATTAGAAAAACAAGTTGCAAAAGATTCAAGAATCTTAGTAAATGCAGAACGTGAAGGTACAGTAACTTATGTTGATGCTGACATTATAACAATTAAATATGATCGCTCAGAAGACGAAGAATTAGTAAGCTTCGATACTGCTGAGAAAACATATAATTTAACAAAATTCAGAAAAACGAATCAAGGAACTACAATTACGTTGAAACCAATTGTAAAAGTTGGTGATCGTGTAGAGAAAGGACAAGTTTTATCTGAAGGTTATGCAACAGAAGGAGGAGAATTAGCAATTGGTCGTAACATGGTTGTTGCCTTTATGCCTTGGCAAGGATACAACTTCGAGGATGCCATTGTAATCTCTGAGAAAGCTGTTCGCGAAGACTGGTTTACATCTATCCACATCGATGAGTATTCATTAGATGTACGTGATACAAAATTAGGTATGGAAGAATTAACTTCAGACATTCCTAACGTTTCGGAAGAGGCTACAAAAGACTTAGACGAAAACGGTATGATCCGTATTGGAGCAGAAGTAAAACCTGGTGATATCTTGATTGGTAAGATTACTCCAAAAGGAGAATCTGATCCAACTCCAGAAGAAAAATTATTACGTGCGATCTTTGGTGACAAAGCAGGTGATGTAAAAGATGCTTCTCTTAAAGCCTCTCCATCATTACGTGGTGTTGTTATCGACAAAAAATTATTCTCACGTAGTATTAAGGATAAACGTAAACGTTCTCAAGACAAAGCTATTATTGATAGTGTAGAAGCTGAGTACGACGTTAAATTCAACGAATTAAGAGAGATTTTATTAGAGAAATTATACGTTTTATTAAACGGAAAAACTTCTCAAGGTATTTACAACGACTTGAACGAAGAAGTAATCAAGAAAGGTGTAAAATACACACAAAAAATCTTATCTAATGTTGAAGATTTCTTAAATTTAACTGGAGCAGAGTCTCTTTGGACAACAGACGAGGATAAGAACGAATTAGTAAAAGAATTGTTACATAATTACAAAATTAAGTACAATGATTTACAAGGAGCACTTAACCGCGAAAGATTTACAATCTCTGTTGGAGACGAGTTACCTGCAGGTATCGTTAAATTAGCAAAAATCTACATTGCGAAAAAACGTAAACTAAGAGTAGGGGATAAAATGGCAGGACGTCACGGTAACAAAGGTATTGTTGCACGTATCGTTCGCGACGAAGATATGCCTTTCTTAGAAGACGGAACGCCAGTAAATATCGTACTTAATCCACTTGGGGTACCATCTCGTATGAATATCGGTCAGATTTATGAAACGGTATTAGGATGGGCTGGACTTAAAATGGGTCAAAAATTTGCTACACCTATCTTCGATGGTGCTGAAATCGCTGATATCGATCGCATCACAGAAGAAGCAGGTATTCCAAAACACGGTACAACATATTTATATGACGGTAATACTGGAGAACGTTTTGATCAAAAAGCTACTGTAGGGGTGATTTACATGTTGAAATTAGGACACATGGTTGACGACAAAATGCACGCGCGTTCTATCGGACCATACTCATTAATTACTCAACAACCATTAGGAGGTAAAGCACAATTCGGTGGACAACGTTTCGGAGAGATGGAGGTTTGGGCATTAGAAGCATTCGGTGCATCTAATATCTTACGCGAAATCTTAACAGTTAAGTCGGATGACGTAATTGGACGTGCGAAAACTTACGAAGCAATCGTAAAAGGAGAGCCAATGCCAGAACCTGGTATTCCAGAATCATTTAACGTATTGTTACATGAATTACAAGGTCTTGGATTAGACATAAACTTGGAAGAATAATAGGGCAACCTATTATTCTACCTTTTTCGTTATAATAATATAATTGTTAGATACATTTCTATATGTCAACAAAAAATAAAACAAGTCAATTCTCAAAAATCCGTATCGGGTTAGCTTCTCCAGAATCGATTCTTCAAGAATCTAAAGGTGAAGTTTTAAAACCTGAAACGATTAACTATAGAACGCACAAACCAGAGCGTGACGGGTTATTCTGTGAGCGTATCTTTGGACCTGTAAAAGATTACGAATGTGCCTGCGGAAAATATAAAAGAATCCGTTATAAAGGTATCGTTTGTGACCGCTGTGGGGTTGAAGTTACTGAAAAGAAAGTTCGTCGTGAGCGTATTGGACACATCAATCTTGTTGTGCCAATTGCACATATTTGGTATTTCCGTTCATTACCAAACAAAATTGGTTACATCTTAGGATTACCATCTAAGAAATTAGACATGGTAATTTACTATGAAAGATATGTAGTGATTCAACCAGGTATCGCAAAAGGACCAGAAGGTGAAGAATTAAATAGATTAGATTTCTTATCAGAAGAAGAGTATTTAGATATCTTAGAAACTCTTCCAATCGAGAATCAATATCTAGAAGATACAGATCCTAATAAATTCGTTGCGAAAATGGGTGCTGAAGCATTAGAAGACCTATTATCTCGTATCAATTTAGATGAGTTATCTTACGAATTAAGACACAAAGCACACAACGAAACTTCTAAACAACGTCGTACAGAAGCGTTAAAACGTTTACAAGTTGTTGAGTCGTTACGTGAGTCAAATATGCACCACGTAAACCGTCCAGAATGGATGGTAATGCGCGTTATTCCGGTTATTCCACCAGAATTACGTCCGTTAGTTCCATTAGATGGTGGTCGTTTTGCAACATCAGATTTAAATGATTTATATCGTCGTGTAATTATCCGTAACAATCGTTTGAAACGATTAATGGAAATCAAAGCGCCAGAAGTAATCTTACGTAATGAAAAACGTATGTTACAAGAAGCGGTTGATTCATTATTTGATAACACGCGTAAAGCATCTGCTGTAAAAGCTGATGGTAACCGTCCGTTAAAATCATTATCTGATTCATTAAAAGGTAAACAAGGTCGTTTCCGTCAAAACTTATTAGGTAAACGTGTAGATTATTCTGCTCGTTCTGTAATTGTTGTTGGACCAACACTTAAATTACACGAATGTGGTTTACCAAAAGATATGGCAGCTGAATTATACAAACCATTCGTAGTTCGTAAATTAATCGAGCGTGGAATTGTAAAAACAGTTAAATCGGCTAAGAAAATTATCGATAGAAAAGAGCCAGTTGTTTGGGATATTTTAGAAAATGTAATCAAAGGTCATCCAGTTTTATTAAACCGTGCCCCTACGTTACACCGTTTAGGTATCCAAGCATTCCAACCGAAATTAATCGAAGGTAAAGCAATTCGTTTACACCCATTAGTGTGTACTGCCTTCAATGCCGATTTCGATGGTGACCAGATGGCTGTTCACTTACCATTAGGACCAGAAGCTGTTTTAGAAGCACAATTATTAATGTTGGCTTCTCAAAATATTTTGAATCCTGCAAATGGTTCTCCAATTACTGTACCTTCTCAGGATATGGTTTTAGGTCTTTACTACATGACGAAAATTCGTCGTACAGACCACCAATTTACAGTAAAAGGAGAAGGATTAACTTTCTATTCAGATGAAGAAGTTCAAATTGCATACAACGAAGGAGCTGTTGACTTAAACGCGCCAATTCGTGTAAAAGGAACAATTCGTGTAGGAGAGGAGTTGATAGAAAATCAATTAATCGAAACTTCTGTAGGACGTGTGTTATTCAACCAAATCGTTCCGAAACAAGTAGGTTATATTAATGAAGTATTAACGAAAAAATCGTTACGTACAATTATTAATAAAATTATCAAGATTACAGATTTCCCTACAACGGCTGCTTTCTTAGATGATATGAAACAATTAGGATACCGTAATGCCTTCGAGGGTGGTTTATCATTCTCATTAGGAGATATCTTAATCCCAGAACAAAAGAAAGACCTTATCTCAGGTGCGATCAACCAAGTTGAGAACATTAAGATGAACTATAACATGGGTCTTATTACAAATAACGAACGTTACAACCAAGTTATTGATGTTTGGACAACAACAAACGCGACATTAACAGAAATTGTAATGAAACGTATGACAGAAGATCAACAAGGATTTAACTCTGTATTCATGATGCTTGATTCTGGAGCACGTGGATCTAAAGAGCAAATTCGTCAGTTATCAGGTATGCGTGGATTGATGGCTAAACCTCAAAAAGCTGGTTCTACTGGTGGGGATATCATCGAAAACCCAATTATCTCTAACTTCCGTGAAGGTCTGTCTATCTTAGAGTACTTTATTTCTTCGCACGGTGCGCGTAAAGGTCTTGCCGATACTGCCTTAAAAACTGCCGATGCTGGATACTTGACTCGTCGTTTAGTTGACGTTGCGCAAGACGTTATCGTAATGCACGAAGATTGTGGTACATTAAGAGGTTTAGAAGTATCTGCACTTAAGAAAAAAGAAGAAATCATCGAAAGTTTATCTTCTCGTGTATTAGGTCGTACTTCATTAAATGATATTTACAACCCAGATAATGGTGAATTAATCATTTCTGCTGGTAACATTATTACAGAAGATATTGGTGATGCCTTAGAAGCAGCTGGTATTGAAAATGTAGAAGTTCGTTCTCCATTAACATGTGAAGCAAAAACTGGAATTTGTGCTAAATGTTACGGACGCAACTTAGCTACAGGTAAAGGTGTTCAGAAAGGTGAATCAGTTGGTGTAGTTGCTGCGCAATCTATTGGTGAGCCTGGTACACAGTTAACATTACGTACTTTCCACGTTGGGGGTACTGCGGGTAACGTTTCTGAGCAAAATACAATTAATGCTAAAGTTGATGGTACAATTGAGTTTGATGACTTACGTACTGTTGAATCGACAGATGATGCAGGTAACAAAGTAGATACAGTTGTTTCTCGTTCTACAGAGATGAAAGTAATTGACGATTTAGGAAACGTTCGTCAACAAACTAACATCGCTTATGGTACTATCTTATCTGTTAAAAACGGAGCTAAAGTTCAAAAAGGTCAAGAGATTGCAAGTTGGGACCCTTATAACGGGGTAATCATCGCAGAATCTACTGGTAAAATCGAATACGAACAATTAGAGCAAGGGGTAACTTTCCAAATTGAAATCGATGAGCAAACAGGATTCCAAGAAAAAGTTATTTCTGAATCACGTAATAAAAAATTAGTTCCAGCGTTAAGAGTTATCACGATTGATGGTGAAGAAAAAACATATAACTTACCAGTAGGTGCACACTTAATGGTAAATGATGGTGAAAAAATTAATGCAGGTAAAATCTTAGTTAAGATTCCTCGTAAGTCAGCTAAATCTGGCGATATTACAGGAGGTTTACCTCGTATTACAGAGTTGTTAGAGGCTCGTAATCCATCTAATCCAGCAGTTGTTTGTGAAATGGATGGAGTTGTTTCTTTTGGTAAAATAAAACGTGGTAACCGTGAAATCATCGTTGAATCTAAAAATGGTGAAATCCGTCGTTACTTAGTTAAATTATCAGCACAGATCTTAGTTCAAGAAAATGACTTCGTACGTGCAGGTGAGCCTTTATCAGATGGAGCAATTACACCAGAAGATATTTTAAGAATCTTAGGGCCAACAGCGGTTCAAGAATACTTAGTAAACGAGATTCAAGATGTATACCGTTTACAAGGGGTAAAAATTGATGACAAACACTTCGAAATTATCGTACGTCAAATGTTACGTAAAGTTCGTATTGTAGACTCAGGAGATTCAAGATTCTTAGAAGATAGTTTAGAGCACAAAGACGATTTCATGCAAGAAAACGATCGTTTATTTGGAATGAAAGTCGTAGAAGATGCTGGTGATTCTGACACATTAAGTCCAGGACAAATCATCACAGTTCGCGAATTACGTGACGAAAACTCTAAATTAAAACGTGAAGACAAAAACTTAGTGACAGCTCGTGAGGCTTTACCTGCAACAGCAGAAGCCGTTTTACAAGGTATTACAAGAGCATCTTTACAAACTAAATCTTTCATGTCTGCGGCATCGTTCCAGGAAACTACAAAAGTTCTTAACGAAGCAGCTGTAGCTGGTAAAGTAGACGGTTTAGTAGGATTAAAAGAAAACGTTATTGTTGGACACTTAATTCCTGCCGGAACTGGATTAAAAGAGTATCAAAACATCATCGTAGGATCTAACCGTGAATACGAGGAATTAATAAACGCAAAACAAGAATTATAATGTCAGAAAATCAACAAAACGAAGGATTAAACATTGAGTTAAACGAATTAGTAGCTCAAGGTGTTTATGCTACAGGAGCAATCATCAACCACTCACCATCTGAGTTCGTTGTAGATTTCGTTCAATTTTTACCAGGTGCTAGACCATCAGTAAAATCAAGAATTATTTTGTCTCCATTACAAGCAAAACAATTATCTCAATCGTTAGCAGAAAACGTAACTAACTTTGAGAAAAGCTTTGGTGAAATCAAAGAACCTCAAGTAAACAACGGTACTGCAACTTACGAAGCTTAAGAATCATTCTTAATATTTCAAAAAGTCCCTCAATCTTAGATTGGGGGATTTTTTTATGCAATCAAAACTATCAAATCATTAAAAATAATCTTATAAATGTTAGATCAATTATTAAATTGATAATTATTTATGATATTAATGCGAATAATTTAAAAATAAAATACATTAATCTTTTTAACAGTATTTTTTTGAATCGAAAAAATGTTTAGATTTGTATTTAGCAAATAACACAAGAATGTCTGACTATAAATTAATTCTACCTTCTATGGGAGAAGGTGTAATGGAAGCTACTGTAACAAATTGGATCAAAAATATTGGCGATTCGATTAGTGAAGATGAATCGGTTGTAGAAATCGCAACAGATAAAGTAGATTCTGATGTTCCTTCGCCAGTTGCAGGAGTTTTAAAAGAAATCTTAGTTCCAGTAGACAAAATTGCAAAAGTAGGTGAGCCTATCGCAATTTTGTCTGTTGATAGAGTTGTAGAACAAGCTGATTCGGTAGAAGAAGTAGATACAAATAGCGATCAGGAAATTGCTGATGCAGCAAAATCTATCGAAGCTGAAGTTGCAACAATCAAAACTGAAACGCTTATTACTTCGTCAGATGATAAATTTTATTCTCCTTTAGTAAAATCTATTGCGAAAGAAGAAGGTGTTTCTCAGGCTGAGTTAGATCAAATTTTAGGTTCAGGAAAAGACGGACGTGTAACGAAAGATGATATTTTGGATTTCGTTAAAAATAGAGGAAATCAACCAGCGAAAACAGTTGTTACGACTTCTGTTGCTGCACCAGTTGCTCAACCTCAAGCACCGCAAGTGCAATCTGCGCCAATTTCTGTTGGTGAAGGAGACGAAATTATCGAAATGGATAGAATGCGTAAAATTATTGCGCAAAATATGCTACAAGCAAAACAAATTGCTCCTCACGTAACGTCTTTCGTAGAAGTTGATATGACGAATATTGTGTTGTGGAGAGATAAAAATAAAAATGAATTTCAGAAAAAACATGGTGAGAAAATTACCTTCATGCCAATTTTTATCGAAGCTGTAGCAAAAGCAATTCAAGATTTCCCAATGATTAATGCTTCGGTTGTTGGAGACAAAATTATTAAGAAGAAAAATATCAATATTGGAATGGCGGCTGCTTTACCAAGTGGAAATTTAATTGTTCCTGTTATCAAAAATGCAGATCAATTTAATTTAGCGGGGTTAGCTTCTCAGGTTAATGATTTAGCAAATCGTGCGCGTAATAATAAATTGAAACCAGCAGAAATACAGGGAGGAACGTATACAATTACAAATATTGGTTCTTTCGGAAATACATTAGGAACGCCAATTATTCCTCAACCTCAAGTAGCTATTTTGGCTGTTGGTGCAATTGTGAAAAAACCTGCTGTTATCGAAACTCCGCAAGGAGATATGATTGCAATTCGTCATAAAATGTACTTATCTCATGCTTACGATCACCGTGTTGTGGATGGAGCTTTAGGAGGTATGTTTGTAAAACGTGTTGCCGAATATCTAGAGGCTTTCGATATGAATACGCCTGTGTAAGAGTAAAATAATACTAGATATAAAAAATCCAACTAATTTTAGTTGGATTTTTTTCGTTTAAATTTATAAGTAAGCATTACACCGCCTTTGTAAAGCAGCCACTCCCCACTTTTATTAAATGATTGCGCAGAATCATATCGTCCCAAATTAGGAGAATCTTCTTTATAATATCCTTTGTAATTTCCTTGAGAGTGTCCTCCACCAACAAAAACATCTAATCCCCAATGTTCGTTAATTTTTACTTGATAACCTATTGTAGCTCCTGTTAAGATTGCTACTCCACGTTGATATTTATCAGTGTTCCAATAATTCCATTTTTGAATATCAAAGAAACCAACTCCAATGTTTGGACCTATATAAAATTTACTAAAAGATTTATCAAAGTAATATCTACCTTCACCAAAAGCCATATACATTTGTAAATGATTACCTGCAAATGATTTCCAAGGAGAGATAAAACCGTCAGCTTGTAAAGTTATTCTATCTGTGATTGCATGTTCAACACCAAGATTTACCATTGCAAGTGGCATTGTTAACGCATTAACTTTTATTTGTGTTTCTCCTTTTTGAGCAAAGATTGTGGCGGGAAATAACAACCAAATTAATTTATTCATTCGTAATTTTTATCAGTTTGCGAAGCTAAGGTAAAAAAAAAGGTTTATTTAGATATTAATTCAAGCTTTTTTATAACTTTACTTAACATTTAATATATTATGGCACCAATCATATCAATCCTAATAATATTTTTGATTTTCGGAATTTTTGTTTCGATATTCTTTGTTATTGCCGTATCTGATGCGAAAGTCAGAGAGAAAAATGAACAACATACGCTGAAAAGTTTACCAGATCAGGTAGATCTAAAGGCTGTTGTACGTTATAATATTGGGCGTCCGCAAGGTAGATTTCTTAAAATGAAATCTTTTCAAGGAAGTGGTGTGTTGTATGCGCAAGGAGAACAATTAATCTTCAAAGATATTTTGGGTAATGAAGATCATATTTTTGATTTGAAAACATGCAAATTATCTTGGGTTGAGAACAAAATAAATGGGATTACAAATGCTTTTAAAGTAGCAGATCACGAAGCTATCATCTTCTTTTATATTGATAAAGGTGTCTTTATTTTTAATGCAATTGAAGAAAATGCGTCGACTTCAGATTTATATATTCGTTTGAAAGAATTGCGTAAAAGTATTAGAAATGCTAAAAAAGCTGAGTCGGCAAGTGAATAGTTAATCCAGCTCGGAAACCGCTCATATCTTTAAAATCCTTATTTTCTCTAAACTCGAAAGAATAGCCAGCATTTAACTCTACAATGCTCAAAACTGCGATACCAGCTTTTGGAGTAATTGTCCACGGAGAAACTTCAGTACGGATAACATAAAAAGCAGAGTTAAAGTTAGAGCTATATGGATCACCAGTATTGTTGCGAAAATTGAACATATATCCAGCTCCAACTTCTGGAATTACACGAAATTTGTCTTTCATATAACCCAAATTAGCATTGGCGCTAAACGTCAAAATATTGTTATTATCTTGTACTAAGAACAAATCTGTTCCAACTTTTCCGTAATTTCCGTTCCAATATTCATAACCAAGATTAATTGTAAAATAATCGGATAAATTTTGTTGTGCTTTCGCTTGAAAACTAATGATAAAAACAAAGATTGCGATGAACTTTTTCATGTGATAAAATTAATGAATTATTTAGCTTTCTCCCAAAAAATAAATTTTCATCATCATTAATGATTTTTTATTTCAAATTGAGAGGTATATTTACTCCAATTGAAAATTGAAAACCTTTGATAGGTTTAAAACTATCTTTTTTATTAATCTTAAAACCATATCCAAAACCAAAATCTACAAAAGAAGCTAATGAAATACCAGCTTTTGGAGTAATTGTATAAGGTGTAAATTCACTTTCTACAAATGGAAAAATATACATCAACTGGCTCGCGGCAACATATCCTGTAATGCCAACTTCAGGAATTACGTGAAAATTATCTCGCATATATCCCATATTAGCATTTGAGTCTAATTTAAAATCAACCATATTATCACCTAAGCCGAAAAGAAAAAATAAACCTGCTTTACCAAAGTTTCCAGATTGATTAGAGTAGCTTAAGGTTGGTCCCCATAGAACTTCTTGTTAATAAGAAAAAGAACTAAACAAAAGAAAGAGTGAAAGAATAATTTTTTTAATAAATATGGGATAGTTTTTCGTTAAACAAATATAATGTAAATATAAATAGCTACAACTTATCTTGTTGTAGCTATTTATAATGATTTATTAAAATTTAAAATCTACTCAAAATTTTAATCCATCGTGAATCCTTTTGTATAGATTCGTCCGTAATAATCTGCAAATTTAATTGACACGCGACCTTTATAATTTTTTAAGATTTTTTCGATATCGTCTTGTGAACTTACATTTTTATCATTGATAGATAAGATAATAAATTCTTCTTGAACACCTGCTGCTGCTAATTTTCCTGCATTATCTAAATGTTTTACCATGACACCATAATTAATTCCGAAACTATCTTTTTGACGTTCTGTTAATGGCTCAAATTCTGCACCAAGAACTTCAGTTGGCGTTAAGTCAGATTTGCTTCTCACTTTAGTGCTTCCTTTAGCATCTTTCAATGTGATGTTGTATGTTTTCTCAGAGTTTCCACGTCTTACAGTAAGTGCAACATTGTCACCAGGACGTTTGCTACCTACGATGAATGATAACGAAGAGAAAGATGTAATTGGTTTTCCATCAACAGCTGTAATGATGTCTCCTTCTTCGATTCCAGAATCAATTGCTGATCCTTTCGCAACCAATTCAGTTACCATTACTCCATTATCGGTTTTAATGTTCTTTTTGAACTGTTTGTTATATTGTTTTACAGCATCTTCATTCGATAAATCAAAACCTTTGATACCTAAATATCCACGTTGTACAATTCCGTACGATTTGATATCCTCAACAACTTTTTTTACCAAGTTTGCAGGAACAGCAAACCCGTAACCAGAATAAGCTCCTGTTGGCGAAGAAATAGCTGTATTAATACCAATTAAATCTCCGTTTGCATTCACCAAAGCACCACCAGAGTTTCCTGGATTAATCGCTGCATCGGTTTGAATAAACGATTCGATTGGTGATTCAGAATTTTTACCTAAAATATTAATGCTACGCCCTTTTGCTGAAACAATACCTGCTGTAACAGTAGAAGTCAATCCAAATGGATTACCAACTGCTAACACCCAATCTCCAACATTAATGGCATCAGAATCGACAAATTTTGTGAATGGTAAACCTTTTTCACTAATTTTCAATAAGGCAATATCTGTACTTGGATCAGTTCCAACTAATTCAGCAATATAACTTTTTTGATTATTCAAAGTCACTTCAATCTTAGAAGCACCTTGTATCACGTGATTATTTGTAACTATATATCCATCTTGAGAAATAATTACACCAGAACCCATTCCGGATGGTTGATCTTGATCTGGTTGCTGTTGTTGTCTTCTTCTTTGTTGTTGTTCTGGTTGACCAAAAAAGAAATCAAAAGGATCAAACATTTGTTGCTGTTGTTGCTGTCTTTGATTCGAATAATTTTTGATACTCACAACCGTATGTACTGCTTTGTTAGATGCCTGCACAAAGTTTGGCGCATCATAGCCATAATTTCCTTTATAATCTACAAATTCAAAGTCTCCGTTTTTCTGATGACTTGCGTTTGTAATAAATGGATTACTTCCATTTTCGTTCATCAAATAAAAACCTCCCATAGTTGTCATAGAACTCACTAATCCAACTAATAAGTATCCTGTATATTTTTTCATCTTTATTATATAAGTTTTTAATGTTTTAGATTTAATCAAATTTAAGACCAAAATTTTAACATTTCAAACCGTTTAACGCATGTTAACACTATATTATAAATCTTTTATAACATTAGTTAAGAGTGACAAAAATGTCTTTACTTTGTTTAAAATTAAAGAAGTTGAAATTAAAATTTTATAAATATCAAGGAGCTGGGAATGACTTTGTCATGATTGATGATCGAGAAAAAACGTTTCCAATCTCTACAGAATTGATTAATAGGCTATGTGATCGTAATTTTGGTATAGGAGCTGATGGTTTGATTTTGTTACAAAATGATGAAAATTCAGACTTCAGAATGGTGTATTTCAATTCGGATGGAAACGAAAGTACAATGTGCGGAAACGGAGGACGTTGTATTATTCGATTTGCAAATGATTTGGATGTTGCCAATGACAAAATGACATTTAATGCGATTGATGGTTTGCATCATGGTATCGTAGATCAAGAAGTTATTCGTTTACAGATGATTGATGTAAATGAAGTAGAAGATCACGACAAATATTTATTTATGAACACAGGTTCCCCGCATCACGTAGAATTTGTGGAGAATTTGAAAGATATTAATGTCTACAAAAAAGGAAAAGCAATTCGTAATGGTGCGCCTTATTTTGAGAAAGGTTCTAACGTAAATTTTGTTGAAGTTATGCCAGATAATAGTCTTGCAATTCGTACGTATGAGCGTGGAGTAGAGGACGAAACCTTGGCTTGTGGAACAGGAATTACGGCAGCTGCGATTTCTGCTTATGTCAAAAATTTGGTAGACAAAAAAGATATCAAAGTAAAAGCAATGGGTGGAGATTTATCTGTAAATTTTGAAGAAAATAATCATAACTTTGTCAATGTTTGGTTAAATGGACCAGCAGTAAAAGTTTTTGAAGGTGAAATTGAAATTTAATTCAATCCAATGAAAAAATTAAATTTAGTATTAATATTAATCTGTTCATTCGCATTTGTAGGATGTACATTTATAGACGGTTTCAAAGGGAATGCAACCAAAGATGGTTATATCTATATTTCTCGTGGAGCTAAATTTGAACAAGTTTTAGATTCTTTAAAACCATTTTTGAAGGATGTAAAATTGTTCAAACAATATGCAGAAGATGCAGATTATCCAGCAACGATAAAATCTGGAAAATATAAAATATCAAGCTCAGATTCTAACCGCGATATTATTGATCGTTTGCAAGGGGGAGAGCAAGAAGAAGTGAAGCTTCGTATCAAAAATGAGCCAACAATTTATCATTTGGCGGGTTCAGTTTCCAAACAAATTGATATGGACTCTATCGAAGTTTTGACAGCTATTCGCGATTTTGTGAAAGAAAAAAACGATACAACGTTAAACGACGAAACAGTTAAACAATATTTTATTCCAGAAACGTATTTCGTGTATTGGGGATTAACACCAGAAAAGTTTGTGGACAAAATGGTGGCGCAGCACGACAAAGTGTGGAATGCAGATCGTTTGGCAAAAGCAAAAGCGCTCAACATGACACCTTTGCAAGTGACAACTTTGGCGTCTATTGTACAGTTGGAATCATCTGATAATATGGATGAACAACAAAAAGTTGCACGTGCATATATGAATCGTTTGGCGAAAGATATGCGTTTAGAAGCCGATCCAACATCTATTTATGCGTACAAAATGGAAAATGGTTGGGATCAAAAAGTACAACGTGTGTACAAAAAATGGACGTGGTCTTCGAATGCGTACAACACATATCGTAACAAAGGTTTGCCACCAGCACCAATTTGTTTACCAAATTTAGGAGCAATTGATGCGGTTTTATCACCAGCAAATCACGATTTTATTTTCTTTGTTGCAGATCCTAAAAAACCAGGTTACCACATTTATACCAATGATTATCAGGAACATTTGAAAAATGCTGAGAATTATAGAAATTGGTTAAAAGAGAATAATATCAAATAGTTGTATCTTTAGCTAAACCAATTTTAGCTATGTTACAACCAAATTATACAAAAAGAGAATTCCTAAAACTGCTTGGTACAGGTAGTTTAGGAATTTTTTTTATGTCTTTTTATTCGTTTGATGATTTTTTGGATGATGATTTAATAATCTTGACAAAAGATGATGCAAAATATGATCAATACCGAAAATCATTCAACAAAAGAATTGAGAAGTTTCCGAAAATTATAGCAGTTTGTAAATCTGAAACTGGAATAAAAAAAGCAATTGCATTAGCAAACGAAAAGAAACTAAAAATTGCCATTCGAAGTGGAGGACATAGTTTTGAAGGTTTTTCGAATGTTGATAACGGATTGTTGATTCATCTTGGATTGATGAAGAAAATTACGTGGTTGCAAGAGAATAAAGTGAAATTACAACCAGCTTGTTTGTTGCAAGAGATTTATGCGAATTTTTTACCTAAGAAAAGAATTATTCCAGCTGGTTCGTGTGGAACTGTCGCTATTGGTGGTTTGACTTTGGGCGGTGGTTATGGTTTTTTTAGTCGGAAATATGGTTTGACTTGTGATAATCTGCTTCGTGTAAAAATGATCGATTACAAAGGAAATACAATCGACTCTGATAAAGATCCAGATTTACTTTGGGCGTGTAAAGGAGGAGGAAATGGAAATTTTGGAGTTGTGACGGAATTACATTTCAAAACTTATCCAGCACCACAATCTTTCATTGGATATCGCATGAAGTTTAATAATTTGACTTCTGATAAATTTGTCAAATTAATTCTACTTTGGTTTCAAGCAACGGAAAAGTTACCCAACGATGCTTTTTCGGCTTTTGTGTTGAATGGAAAATTTTTAACGATTTTATTTACCAATTTTGCAACAAATCAAACTGATTTTGAGAAAACATTTTCGAGTTTAATTCCACTAGCGAATGATTACAAACCGATGAAAAATAGAAATCTGGCTGTTGCACTCAAAAATTATTATGGTGTAACAGAACCAATTTATTTCAAAAATTCTTCGGCTGGTTTGTACACAGGAATTGAAGATATAGAAAAAGGTTTGGAAGATATTTTTGCAAAAGTTGTTGCTTCTAAAGGAATGATTTATCAGATCAATACTTTGGGAGGAAAAATAAATGAAGTCAAAGCTTCAGATTCTGCTTATCCACATCGTGATATTAATTATTTGAGCGAATTACAAGCATATTGGGATTTGCCTTCGCAAGAAGAAAAGTTGACAAAATCATTTGAAGAAGTGCAACAATTGTTAAGAAATCTTGGAAATGTAAAACAATACCGAAATTATCCAGATATCAATTTTCCTGATGCAAATAATGCTTATTTCGGGAATAATTTGGTTCGATTACAAAAGTTGAAAAAGAAATATGATCCGAATAATTTGTTTGATTATCCACAAGTGATTAAATAGTAAAAGCCCTTCAATTGAAGGGCTTTTACTATTTAATTCATTTATTTTAGAACTTATATCGTAAACTCACGATAAAATACCTTCCCAAAACATTTTTAGTTGTAGTCGATATGTAGTTATCATTAAATCCATTCGAAACAATTACGTTATTTCCTAATAAGTTTCCACCTGTAAGAGTTAAATAAGTTTTCTTCGCAATATTATATCGTGCAGAAGCATTCCATTCTTTTGCTGTGTTTATTTCTACTCCATCGCGGTATTGTAAACGATAAGAGAAATCGGTCTGAACTAATAATTTACTTGTAGCGGACCAAGCAGCTTCTCCATATGGACGCCAGTTCGTAAATTTCTGTTCAGATAATGATTGATATTTACTTAGGTTTAAATTAACCCCAGCCTTCAATTCAAATTTCTTTTTGAATGTAAATGAGTTCTCTAAATTATAAGTTTGATTAAAACTCTTGTTGTTAACATTGTTTAATTTATCATTTGTTACAACACCATTTTTGTATTCAATATTTCGTGTAATGGTATAATAATTAGAAGTAGAAATATTACCTGTTAATCGTGCATTGTACCATTTAGCAAAACGTTTCCCAATCATGAAATATCCTGAATAAGTTTCTTGATTATTACCAGAATTAATTAAGGTATTGAATTGATAGTTATTTACAATTGTATCGTTTCCTGAGATGATAAAATCACGGTTTAAAACAGATTGTGTTTGTATACTTTTTTCTTGTAATGTATAACTCAAATTCGCAAAAATATTAAAAAATGTGAATGAGTTAAAATGACTAAAATTAAGACTTGCTGTATGTGTCAAAGCTTGTCTTAAGTTTCTATTTCCATAGAAAATCGATTGATAACTTTGAATTGTGTAAGAATCATTAAAATCTTTTGTGTACGGATAGCTATAGTTTTGTGTATAACTAGCGCGAACACTTGTTGCATTGTTAAACTTGTATTGCAAATTCAAATGAGGTAAAAATTTTGTTTCCGAACGATTTAATTTTTCACCATCTTGGTATTTAGATTTTTCATTAAAAAATGAAATTCCTGCTCCTGCATCTACTTGAAAGTTTCCTAATTTTTTTGTCAACGTTACATCAGCAAAAGACTCGTTGTAATCTAGATCTGTATTACTGATTAATAAATTATTATTCATTAATTTCTGAAAATCATAGATTTTATTCTCAAAATCTTGTGTACTAAAATTTGTTCCAACTTTTACTTTAAGGTTAGATGTATTTGTCAACAAATGATTATAGATTCCATATAATTGAACAGTATTCAAAACAAAGTTTTGATCTTGATTGATATTATATTGATTATTTACTTGAGATAAATTCTTGAACAAATTAAAAGATGAGAACGGATTTGCTGTTGATAAAACATTGTAATCTGGCGTATCTTTTTGATATTGATGACGGAAATATAAACCAACATTATCATCGCGCCCAACTTTACGGATGTAAGATAAAGTTTGTGATAAAGAATAATTCTTCTGTTCAGAATTTACATTTCTAAAGCTATTTTTTTGATCATTATAATAACTATCAACCAATTGCTCGTTTTCGCTATCTAAATAATTAAAGTTTAAGCGATATTTAATTTGTCCTTTATCATTCGGATTATAATCTAAACGCAAACGCGACATTCCCATCAAAATATTGCTCTTATTTTGTTCTTGATCGACAGTTGTATAAGGCGTTTCGATGTTGTTGTAATAACGCTCAGATTTAGAATTGTAACGAATATTATTGGTATTAAGTAAACCAAAACCAGAGATTTTTAATTTCTTATTTGGTTCAACACCAAAATGCACAGCACCATTATAGGTATTCATACTCGGCGCATCATTTTTTGTCATTAAGTTTAGATTGTTCGAATTTCCTCTTAATGAATAAATACTTCCTTCAGAATTAAATTCAGAATATCCACCAAAGAAGCTCATATAATCATCTTGATCAAAAACTTGTTTCCCGAATGTATTAAAATCATTGATTAAAGTACCGTCCGTTTTTTCTGAGAAATAGAAAATCTTTGCTTGTGCATCTGTATGTTTATCCGCATCTCCACCTAACGTCACATTACCAAATGCAAGACGTTTCATATCATCTTTTAGTTCGATGTTTAACGAGAATTGTTCGTCATCTTCTTGTAAGGAAGAAGCAAACGGATTTGATTTGAACTTAGTATTTAATTGAATTTTAGAAACTGCATCCGAAGGTAAATTTTTGTTCAATAATTTTTCGTTACCACCCAAAACTTCACGTCCACCAACTGTTACTTGCGACATAGGTTTACCTTTGTACATTACCTTTCCATTTTGAACTTCAATTCCAGGTAATTTTTTAAGGATATCTTCTAATGTTTCCTCATTTCCAACTTTGAAAGAATCTGCATCAAACTCAATTGTATCACCTTTTACTTTGATCGCTTGTTGAGCTTTTACAATTGTTTCTTTTAAAGAAATTTCTTTTCCTTGTTTAAGCTTTATTTTTTTGTTGACATTTTCAGTCAAATCAACATTTTCAACATATGTTTCGTAACCAGATTGCTCAATTTCGATATCATATTTTTGTCCACAAGGTAATTTGAATTCAAATTCACCCATATTACTTGTAAAAACAAAACCTTTTCCTTCGTTTTTACTATCAAAAATAGAGACAGAAGCATCTGTAACAGGAATTCCAGCATCATTTGCAACAGATCCTTTTAATTTACATTCTTGTCCAAATGAGATTTGAGCAGCAGAAGTAAATAAAATTAGATAGAGTAATTTCTTCATATGTATTTTTTAGTTGATGACTCAAAATAGAGTTTTTTGTAAAACACATCTGTTTATGTGTTAAAAACAGATGCGTTTTATATTTTGTTTGATGAATTATTGGGTGTCTACACCGCTATTCATTTGTTCTTGCATTTTTTTCTGAAAATCTTGAATAAATTGTATATATTGTTTTTCGTTCATTACTTCACCTTTTGTTGGTAATGTTACTTTTAATTCTTTATCCGAAATTTTTAAATCTTTTAAGGTATAAATCATTTCAGTTCCTTTTACTTTAAAATTCGCTTTGATGATAAATCCTGGTAATCCAGCAAATGAATAAGGACCATCTTTTACAGGGATAGAAGGGGCAAACCATGCTGTAACAGGAATAGAGTCTAACATTACACCTTCTGCTTTTGTAACTTGATAACCTGCGATATCCATTTTTTCACGAGAAATTTTCCATTTAAAATCTGGAATTTGATCTTTGATTAATATCTGTTTTACACCAAAATCAACTTCTTTATAGTACATATTTGGTGTTGCAGTAAAATCCTTGTAAGTTGGTTTGTTATCCATTGCTGTTATTTGTTGCGCAATAAATCCTAAACCACCTTGTCCATTATTTACTTTTTGTTCTAAAGTAAAGGTTGATTGTTTACCATTATATTTATAAAAATATGTCATGAAAATTCCTGCATCAATTTCAGCTTTTAACATTGGTCCAAACTGAGATTTATATTGAGAAGGAATCTCCTTCATAGTTTGTTCGTAATCAACTTTTATTTCGCAAACATAAGTTGCGTCTATATTTTGTGTTTTATTGTCTTGCGCGATAGAAATTGTTGTTGTGATAATTCCTAAGGCAAATGTTAAGATTGCTTTTCTCATAATTGTTGTATTTGTCTAATTAGTCTGCTTTTGTTGACTAATGTTACAGATATTTGCTTAAATTATTCTAAAAATAAAATGTCATTCAAAAAGTTAAGGATTTTCAAATGACATTTTTATCTAGCAATTTATTATTTTTTTATAATAAATACGTCGAGACATTTCCTCCTTTTTTGATAAAATCTTCTTTCAATTCATCAAAAAGTTCTTGGTTAATAGCCTTTGTTGTTCCTTCTAAAATATATGTTGTATATCCCAATTCTAAAGCATCTTTTGCTGTATAATACACACAATAATCAGCTGCTAAACCGCAAATGTATACACTCGTTACATTATGATCTTTCAAAAATCCATTTAGCCCTGTTGGATTCTTTTTATTCACATCAAAAAAAGCACTATACGAATCAACTTCTGGATTCATACCTTTTCGGATGATTGCACTTATTTTATTTTGCTTGATATCTTTGTGTATTTCTGCTCCTTTAGTGCCTTGTACACAATGATCTGGCCACAAAACTTGACGATTTCCACCTAATTCGATTACATCAAAAGGTTGTTTATCTGTGTGTTGCGAAGCAAAACTTTTGTGATTTGCTGGATGCCAATCTTGCGTTGCCACAACAACATCATACTTTTCTTGCAATTTATTTATGCGTTCGATAATTTTATCTCCATCATTCACAGCTAACGAACCTCCTGGTAAAAAATCGTATTGCATATCTACGATGATTAAAGCTTTCATAGTATTTTATTTCTTAAGATTAATTTAGAATTAAATATAAGTTTTATAATATGAAATTGAACCAATTTTTATGAAAATTAATCGAATTTTAAGAAACCTTAATCTCGTTTATTTACGCCAGAATTTCTCATTTCTTCGAAACGTGAGCGTTGTTCTTGCATCAATTTATCAAATTCTGTTTGAGAAATAGCACCTTTATCTTTTGGTTTTTCGATTGGTTTTGTATTTGTTGATGTTTTGATATCTGTCAAAGAAATAATTTTAGAACCTTTAAACATTCCTCTGTTAATCTCTGTTTGTACTTCTGCGATTAAACCTGGTAATCCCCAATAATTTTCTGGACCAGTTTTATATTTCAAAGTTGGAATGTACCAAACTGTTGTCTGAACGCTATCAATAATAGCAGTTGCTTTTTTGGCTTCGTTTCCTAAAATTGTTTTCGTTTCACGCGTTAATTTCCAATCAAAATTTTGCAAAGAATCTTTCACAACATAACTTTTCCCCATCATGTTTTGCTCTTTTAAAAGCAAATGATTTGTACTATTTTTATAAATATTATCTCCATTCATCGACATCATTCGCATTCCGCCTCCACGTGGACCCCTTATTCCTTGACTTTGATCGTTTGATATTTTTTCAACCATTTTATACAAAGATTCATCTCCCAAAATAGTCAACTTAGCTTCTTGCGGCTCCTGAATATTTTTCTTGAATTGCTCTTGCATTTCTTTTGGCATCGTACGTCCATTGCCACCTCCCGGAGGTTGAAACGTAAAATCGTCTGGCAAAATAATACGCGTTGTGTACGAAATTTCTACTTTTTCTTGTTGCGCAAAGGCAGAAAAACTAAATAGAAAAATAAAAACTGAAATTATTTTTTTCATTTTAAATGTGATTATAGCTCTTAGACAAGAAATAGTATAAAATGTTTAATGAGTAATTAAAAAAATTAATCTTTTTTATCAATAGTTTCTGAGCGCATCGATTTGAATCGTTCCATTTGCTTATCAGATAATTCTTTGAATTCTTTCTCTGTAATTACATTTTTTTCTTTTGGCTTTTCTATCGGTTTCATATCTGGAACTTCTTTAACTTCTGTAGCTTTTATAGTTACATTTCCAAAAGATTTTTTATCAGATTTTGAAGTGTTGATAATTTCCATTTCTAAAATCAATCCAGGTAAACCATTGTACATAGAAGGTCCGTCTTTGACAGCGATACTCGGAGTATACCAAGCAACAACAGATTTTGTACTATCAATTACAGCTGTTGCTTTTTTGACATCAAAACCAATTATTTTTTTTGTTTCACGTGTCAATTGCCATTTGTATTCGGTTAGTTTATCTTTTATTAAATATGACTTATCCATTAAGTTGACACTTTTTGAATATTCTTTTGTTGACAAGTCTTTCAAAATTCCGTTTCCTCCACCAGAAAAACTAACAGATATAGAAAAACCTCCACCTCCTTGTCCATTACTTAATTTTTCGACCTTTTTATAAGTTGATGTATTGTCATAAATAGTCAACGTATAATCTTTTGGTTCAGACATACTTTTAAACATATTATCGTAAAAATCTTTTGGTAAATTAACTGAACCAGAAGTTTCAACTTTCATGTTTTTCTTTAACTCATCTACATTAATATCAGTAGTTTCTTGATAATTCACTTCAAGTTTTTGTGCAAAAGAAGTTGTTAGAAAAGAACATAATGTAAAGATTGTCAATATTTTTTTCATTGTAGTTTGATTTGTTCTACAATGATAGTAAAAGATTTTATTTCTACAATAATAGACTTAAAAAATTATAGAAATTTTAAGAAATGATTTAATATTTGAAGATAGATTATTTTAAATCCTTAAAGTACTGACGTTTTTGCACGAAATATTGAAATGGCAATAACTCTTTATCTGAATAATTTTTAATTTGATGTTGTTGACGCTTTTTATACATTTTTATAAAACCAAAATAAAAATGCATATGTGATAAGAAAACAGCCCAAACATGTGGAAGTCCTTGTTTGGGTAAAAAGGCAACAGCAGCAATTCCATCCATTGAAAGACGTGTGAAAAGCATCGGAAAAAGTTTGTTTGCAGGTAGATTTTTAAGCATCATCCACAAACTATTTCGGTAATTTAAATACCATTTTTTTGGATTGGATTTATCCAAAGTTGCACCGCCCAAATGATAAACAGTTGATTCTCCACAATAATAAATTTTTCGCCCAGCATTGTTTAACCGCCAACACAAATCGATTTCTTCCATATGTGCAAAGAATTCTTCATCAAAACCATTTTGATCAAAGAAATCTTTTTTTCGGATGAATAAACTTGCACCGGTTGCCCAAAAAATTTGTGCGGTATCGTTGTATTGCCCATTGTCTTTTTCTAAAGTTGAAAAAACACGTCCGCGACAAAATGGATAACCAAATTTATCAATGAAACCTCCTCCAGCACCCGCATATTCAAAATATTCTTTGTTTTTGTAGTCTAATATTTTGGGTTGAATTGCGGCGATATCAGGATTGTTGTCAAACAATTTTTCAATTGGTTCTATCCAATTTTCAGTTACTTCGACATCCGAATTTAATAAACAGAAATATTCTGCATCAATTTCTTTTAAACCTTCGTTATAGCCTTGTGCAAAACCATAATTTCCTTTGTTCTGAATGATTTTGACAGAAGGAAATTGAGTTGTCAACAATTCGATAGAGTTGTCAGTCGACGCATTATCAATTACATAAATTGTTGCGTTTTTAGAATTGTTAATAACCGAAGGTAAAAATTGAGGCAATAATTTTTCGCCATTCCAATTTAGGATTGCAATTGCTGTTTTCATGAATATTTAAAAATTACAAATCGGCATATTTCCAACGTTTGTGGCTCCAAAGCCAATTATCTGGATGTTGTTGAATAGTTTGTTCTAAATGATGAAAAAATTGATGAACAATTTCATTTTCTTCAAATTTATCTCGTTGAGGTTGTAGTCGAATAAAAGTTGTGTGATAATGACCGCGTTTTATTTTTTCGGTTTGACAAAAGACAACAGCCATATCTTTGCGGCGTGCAATTTTATCAAAACCATTAAATACGGGAGTTCTCTGATTGAGAAAATCAATAAAATAATGAACAGCCGATTGTTTTGGACTTTGATCTGCGACAAATAAATAGGCTAATTCTCCATCATTTGGAGCTTTCATCATAAAACGCAACACATCTTTCATGTCCAATGCTTTTGTTCCGAAACGCCCACGCATAGCGTTGATTTTATCGTTCCAAAATGGATTTCGAATTTTATGATAAACAGCTGCACTTTCTTTTGTTGGTAAATGTTTCACCGTTCCAATAAACCATTCCCAGTTAAAAATATGCCCACACATCAACATGACATCTCGTTTTTCAGTTTTTATTTCATTAAAAACGTCGAGATTAGAATATGTAAATCGTTTGTCCAATTCTTCTTGAGAAATAGAAAAACTTTTTAAAGTTTCGACCAAATAATCACAAAAATTTGCATAGAATTTTTTATGAATTGCTTTGATTTCTTCGTGAGATTTTTCAGGAAAAGAGTTTTCTAAATTTGTTCTAATGACACGTCTTCTATAACCAATAACCGTGTACAACAGAAAGAACAGAAAGTCCGAAAATCTGTATAAAACCGAAAGTGGTAAACGTGAAATTTGAAAAATTATGAAATAAAAAATGCTGTTCATTTAACAAACAAATAAGCGACAAATTTACGAATTAAATTTGTTCGTTGCTTGCCAAATTGCATCTTTCGGAACAGGAGCTACAATTGTCAATTCTTCTTTTTTGACAGGATGCTCAAACGTGATGCGATGCGCATGTAAACAAATGCTTCCATCAGGATTAGAACGTTTAGCGCCGTATTTCAAATCGCCTTTGATAGGACAACCAACTGAAGAAAGTTGCGCGCGAATTTGATGTGAACGACCTGTAAATAACTTCACTTCGACACAATGAAAAGTATCCAAAGCACCTAAATAGGTGTATTCTAAAATTGCTTTTTTAGCATCAGGCGTTGGTTTAGAATAAACAGTTGTTTTATTATTTTTTGGATTTTTCTTTAGATAATGTTCTAATCTTTCGAAGTCTTTTGACGGTTTACTTTGAACAATTGCACGGTAAACTTTGTCAATATTTCGTTTCTGAAACATTTCGTTCATTCGTGTTAACGCTTTCGAAGTTTTAGCAAAAATCAACACACCAGAAGTTGGACGATCCAAACGGTGCACCAACCCTAAGAAAACATTTCCAGGTTTGTTATCGCGTTCTTTTATATAGTTCTTCAGACTATCGATAAGCGGAATATCGCCTGTTTCGTCTCCTTGTGCTAATTCACCTGCTTTTTTGTTGATGATTAACAAATGATTATCTTCGAATAAAATTTTTGGATTCATGAGTGAGTTTTGAGTGGTGAGATAAAAGTTTTGAGTTAGAATTTCCTCAAGTTGTTATTGAAAAACTCACTACTCAAAACTTATTACTCATGACTTATTTAATATTGTTCATTCACATTTGGAAAGTCGCCCGATTTTACATCCAGAACATATTGTCCAATTGCTTGGTGAATTTGATCTTCTAAGTTTAAATATTTACGAACAAATTTTGGTTTGAATTCGTTGTTTAATCCCAACATATCATGTACAACTAAAACTTGACCGTCGCAACCTGCACCTGCACCAATTCCAATTGTAGGGATATTAACAGAGGCTGTTACTTTAGCAGCTAAATCAGCTGGAATTTTTTCCATTACTAATGAAAAACATCCTAATTCCTCTAATAATTTAGCATCGCTAATTAATTTTTCTGCTTCCGCATCTTCTTTTGCACGTACTTTATATGAACCAAATTGGTAAATAGATTGTGGTGTAAGACCTAAGTGTCCCATAACAGGAATACCAGCATTTACGATACGACGAATAGATTCTTCAATTTCTTTTCCACCTTCTAATTTGATCGCATGTGCACCAGATTCTTTCATGATTCGAACAGAAGACTCTAAGGCTTTTTGTGGATCAGATTGATAAGTTCCGAAAGGTAAATCAACCACAACCAAAGCACGTTTAGCTCCTCGAACGACACATTGAGCATGGTAAATCATTTGATCCAAAGTAATTGGTAAAGTAGTTTCGTGACCAGCCATTACATTCGCTGCAGAATCACCAACTAAAATAACTTCAGTTCCAGCCGCATCTACAAGCGAAGCGATTGTAAAATCGTAAGCCGTTAACATCGAAATTTTTTCTCCGGTAAATTTCATGTTACGCACAGTTTCGGTAGTGATACGTTTGATTTCTTTATTTACAGACATTACGTTTATATTTTTAACTTTTGTAAAGTTAATTTGAATATTAAGACAGAACTAATTTTGACTGATATTTTTTCCAGTTTGACAGATGAGGAATAAGATAAACGGTTAGTTAAAAATGAAATAACAATTTTCACAATTTTGTAAAAGTAAATATACTTGTCTATTTGCTCATTTTTAGTAAATTGGTGTTCGAATTGAGAGAATTTCACTAAATTTGTTCTCTTAAACTAATTTTAAATAACCATAAATGAAAATAGCAATAGTGGGGACAGGCTACGTTGGTCTGTCTAACGCAATTTTATTAGCTCAGCGTAATGAGGTAGTGGCGTTAGATGTTGTTCCAGAAAAGATTGCAATGCTCAATGCAAAAAAATCTCCAATTGAAGATAAAGAAATTATAGATTTTTTGCAGAATAAGGAGCTTAATTTTCTTGCGACTTTAGACAAAGAAACTGCGTATGCAAATGCAGAATATGTGGTTGTTGCAACGCCTACGGACTATGATCCAAAAACAAATTATTTTAATACATCAAGCGTAGAATCGGTTATAAAGGATGTCAAGCAATATAATCCGAATGCTGTAGTTATTATAAAATCAACTGTTCCGGTTGGTTTTGTTGAAGATTTAAAATCACGATTAGACTATCAAAATATTATTTTTTCTCCCGAATTTTTGCGAGAAGGAAAAGCTTTATACGACAATTTGTATCCATCAAGAATTATTATCGGTGAACAAAGTGAAAGAGCAGAAGTTTTTGCTAATTTGTTAAAAGAAGGAGCAATTAAGAAAGATATTCCGACATTGTTTACACATTCAACAGAAGCAGAAGCAATCAAATTATTTTCGAATACCTATTTAGCGTTGCGTGTCGCTTATTTTAATGAGTTAGATAGTTATGCACAAACATTCAACTTGGATAGTAAACAAATTATCGAAGGAGTTGGTTTGGATCCTCGTATCGGTTTGCATTATAACAATCCATCGTTTGGTTATGGAGGATATTGTTTGCCAAAAGATACGAAGCAATTATTGGCTAATTATGATGCAGTTCCGAATAATATTATTCAAGCAATTGTTGATGCAAACAGAACGCGAAAAGATTTTATTGCAGATTCTATCATTGCAAAAAATCCTAAAAAAGTTGGTGTTTACCGCTTAATTATGAAATCAGGTTCAGATAATTTTAGAGCATCAGCAATTCAAGGAGTAATGAAACGTATCAAAGCAAAAGGAATTGAAGTGGTGGTTTATGAACCAGTTCTGAAAGAAGATTCTTTCTTTGGATCGAAAGTGATGAATGATTTTGAAGCTTTTAAACAAGAATGTGATGTGATTATCTCGAATCGAAATGCACCTGAATTAGCTGACGTGAAAGAGAAAGTTTATACGCGCGATTTGTTTGGAAACGATTAAAAATAACAACTATAAAATACTATGAAAACTATTTTAATTACAGGTGGAGCTGGATTTATCGGTTCTCACGTTGTAAGAGAATTTGTCTTAAAATATCCTGAAACGAAGATTATCAACCTTGATGCATTGACATATGCAGGAAATTTAGAGAATTTGAAAGATATCGAAAGTAAATCAAATTATGAATTCGTAAAAGCTGATATTACTGACGCAAAACATATATTAGAAGTTTTTGAAAGACATCAGCCAGATGGTGTTATTCATTTAGCTGCCGAATCTCACGTGGATCGTTCGATCACAAATCCATTAGACTTTGTGATGACAAATGTGATTGGAACAGTAAACTTATTGAATGCTGCAAAAACAATTTGGAACAATAATTTCGAAGGAAAACGTTTTCATCATGTTTCTACAGATGAGGTTTTTGGCGCTTTGGGTGATGAAGGATTCTTTACGGAAGAAACATCGTATGATCCGCATTCACCATATTCGGCATCAAAAGCATCTTCGGATCATTTTGTAAGAGCTTATCATGATACCTATGGTTTACCAATTGTGATGACAAATTGTTCGAATAATTATGGGCCAAATCATTTTCCAGAAAAATTAATTCCGTTGTGTATTCATAATATTTTGAACGGAAATCCGCTACCTATTTATGGAGATGGAAAATATACACGCGATTGGTTATTTGTAATCGATCATGCAAAAGCGATTGACTTGGTTTTCCACGAGGGAAAAAATGGAGATTCTTACAATGTAGGAGGTTTCAACGAATGGAAAAATATCGATTTGGTAAAAGAATTGTGTAAACAAATGGACGAAAAATTAGGTAAAGAAGCGGGAACTTCAGAACAATTAATCACTTTTGTGAAAGATCGTCCAGGACATGATTTACGTTATGCAATTGATGCGACTAAAATCAACGAAGAATTAGGCTGGAAACCAAGTGTGACGTTTGAGCAAGGTTTGAGCCTAACAATTGATTGGTTTTTATCAAACAAAGAATGGCTGGACAATGTAACATCTGGCGATTATCAAAATTATTACGAAAAACAATATAATTAAAAAAGGGTTTTATAGGTTAATGAAGAAATTAATCTATAAACTTAAAACCTTAACCTAAAAAGTTTTTATGAGTTTAAAAACAGTAGTTTACTCTTCTGACAAAAAAAACACATTTCCTCAAGGAATTAAAAAATATATTTAAAGATATATCAAATTCTCACTTTTTAGCTTTTCAGATGGCTAAAAGGGACATACAAGCACAGTATAGACAGTCTTATTTGGGTATTTTTTGGCATTTGCTCCAGTTATTATTAACTAATTAGTGTGGCTGTTTTTAAATGGATCAGGTGTTGTTTCAGTACAAGGAGTTGGTATTCCTTATCCTTTGTTTGTTGTGATTGGTACAATTTTATGGAGTGTATTTGCTGATACAGTTCAAAGCTCTATGGTTTCTGTAAACGCAGGAAAGGGAATTATTTCTAAAATTAATTTCCCTAAAGAAGCGCTTCTAATGGCTGGTATGTATAAAATAAGTTTCAATCTAGGATTGAAACTTATTTTGTTAGTCGTCTTTTTAATTTATTTCGGTGTTAATTTAGATATTAATTTTCTCTACTTTCCATTTCTATTGGTGGTACTTTTAATTTTTAGCTTTGCTATCAACAATATCCCAGTTTATTATATCAATCAGATTACTGCCGTTTATACTTTTTCCGAATATATTCACAGTTAGCAAAAAATCATTCAAATCTTATAAATATTAATAATAAGGAGGTTAGCAAATTAAAGAAACTTTAAAAAAAAAGCTAAATAATTCACAAAAGAAACTAATTCATAAAAGAATTAAAAATCATATTTTTTTTATTTTGAAATACTCAACGTTTGATATTTCGTATATAAATTATATTAAAGATATTGGCTTTAGAACATCTTTAAAACTAATAAAATGGAAATGACAACATTTCTACTAAATTAGAGTTACTAAAAAAATCAAGATTACTAAAATTACTATATAAATTAGGACTATTTAAAGGATATAAATACCTATAATTAGAAAAAGCTCATATTAATCGGTAACAACTTTACTTTACAACAAAACCTAATAGCTAACCTCTACTAATCTACATTTAGCAAGAAACACTAAACAATCTGTTTGTATAAAACAAATCAAAATCAAAATTAAGCAATCCACAAATTTATTCAGCATCATTATAGCTAATATACATGAAGTATCATCACAAATTCCTATAACAAACCTCCTCTTTAAGTCGGCTTAGAGGCGACATAAAGGTAGCACAGAGGTAGCATAGAACTACTATAAAAATAACTTAGGAATACAGTTGAAGAAGTAAAAAATAATTAAAAAGGAGAAAAATAGAAATAAATTCGCTAAATTTAATTAATTGATTTTCAATAGTTAAATATAGTAAATTTATGGCTAAAACAGATAATGAATTTAATATAAATGGTAAATTAGGAAATTTAATTTTTTTTCAACGTAATGGTAAATCTTTTGTCAAAAAATATGCAGGCGGATTTGTTAATAGTTCAGCACAACAACATCCAAATACAATAGAAGTTAAGAGACGTTTCAAAGAATTATCGATGTTTTCCGCATCATTCAAGAAACACATACTACCATTCAACTGGAAACAAAAAGACGGAACTTTTCACAACCAATTGGTTTCATTTTTTTCTACTATAAAAAAAGAAACCAATCAATCTACCATGTACACAGCACTAGTAGAAGCCTACAAAAATGGTAAATTACAACATCGTTCACTCAACAAAAAGTGCAAACTATCCCCGTTTTATGTGGAATATAATGCCCAAACAAATGAATTAAAAATACAAGCAGGCCTAGTATTTCAACACAAATCCAAATTCCCAAACGCTTTTTTAGAAATCAGTATAGGATGGTTGGTTTGCACCGAAGAATTAGAGTTAAATCTTATCAATTTTCAAAATTTCTATGTTCCAATAGATAACCTTGCTACACCACTTGCAGAAATTAAATTATCACCACAAATACAAGAACAACAAAACTCATCAACAATTTTTCCTTTTGTCGGCATATCCATTGTGACACAAGACAACGAACAAGCTAAACTCTTTCATCCTTTTCACTATACACTCACCACATTCCTATAAATAAGAAAGCATAAGCTATAATTAGTAAATCTACTTTTCATTAAGAATATCTTAATTATCGTATAAAATAAATAATGATAAATAAATACGCTTAAAAAATAGAAGAGCAATGCCATCAAATAATAACTTGTATATTCTTACAAATGAAGTAACATTGTAAACAGCTAAATTAGAAACACTTAATATACACATCATGCAACAACCTCTTATTTCGGTTATTGTTCCTTGCTACAATCAGTCTATTTATATGGACGAATGTCTACAATCAGTCTTAGATCAAACCTATCAAAATTGGAAATGTATTATTGTAAATGACGGTACAATACCACAAAAAAACCTCAACTATGTTGAGGTTTTTTTCTATAAAGATTAATCTTATTCCTGAATTAAAAGTCGGAATCCTTCACCGTGAATATTCACGATTTCTACTGCTGGATCTTTCTTCAAATACTTACGTAATTTCGCAATATATACGTCCATAGAACGTGATGTAAAGTAATTATCATCGTGCCAAATACGTGTTAAGGCAATCTCACGAGGCATTAAATCATTTTTGTAAACTGCCAATAAACGTAATAATTCGTTTTCTTTTGGCGAAAGTTTCTGTGATTTACCATCGTAAATTAATTGTCTCAATTTTGCATTGAACGTAAACTTACCAATTTTGAAATCTTCTTGTTCAAATTTTTCTTCTTCGCCAGAATTACGTTGTAAAACAGCTTTTATTTTGTACAATAAAACTTCTGAATCAAATGGTTTTAAGACATAATCGTCTGCTCCAATTTTGTAACCATTCAAAACATCCTCGCGCATGTTTTTCGCTGTTAAAAATATAATTGGTTGTTCACTTTTTAGTTCTTTGATCTCTTTTCCTAATGTAAAACCATCTTTTTTAGGCATCATTACATCAAGGATGCATAGATCATAATCACTTTCTTTAAATTTGGTAAGACCGTCCTCACCATCGATTGCGTGCGTTACGTCAAAATCGTTTATAACCAAATAATCCTTTAATACACTTCCGAAGCTTGGATCATCTTCTACTAAAAGTAATCGTTGTTTATCACTCATTGATCTATGATTTTAGAGGGATTTTAATGAAAAAAGTACTTCCTTTTCCTGCTGAACTTTCTGCCCAAACCTGTCCGCCGTGAAGCTGAACGATTTTTTTGACATAAGCCAACCCAAGTCCATGACCTTTTACATTGTGTATATTTCCCGTTTCTTCTCTATAAAATTGTTCAAATATTTTTTTCAGAACGTTTTGCGACATTCCCATTCCTTTATCAGAAATTTCAATTAAAAAATTGTTGTCTTTGTTGTATGTTTTTACTCTAATCTCTGGTGTGTTTGGAGAGTATTTTCGAGCATTATCCAATACATTAATAACGATATTCTCTAAATGGAAGGGATCTCCTTTTACAAATGATTGTTCTGCGTTGTATTCCTCAAATATTGTACCATTTCTTTCTTCTACAATAAATCTTATCGGCTCAACACTTTTTTGTACAATACCATTCAAATTTACTTCCTGAAAATTCATGTCCATTTGATTGCGATCAAGCTTCGACATTCGTAAGACCATCTCAACGTGAGCATTCATACGTTTGTTTTCTTGTTTGATCAAATCTGCATAATATTTCACCTTTTCAGGATCAGTAAATATCTTTTCATTACGCAATGCATCAGACGCAATATTAATGGTTGCAATAGGCGTTTTGAATTCGTGCGTCATATTATTGATGAAATCTGTTTTGATTTCCGAACTCTTGCGTTGCAATTGCATATAATAAATTGACAAGGAGAAAACCGTAATAATAATCATGGTTAAGATAAATGTCAACGAAATAACTGGAACGGTTGGTGCAATAATGGCTAAATTTCGGTTAACAAAATTTGCTGCCAAATAATATTCGATATGATCCTTTCTATCCAAAAATAGCGGAACCATAAACTCAATTTTATTGCGATCGAAATCTTTTGATTTGACATTTGTTTCTGTCGAATCTTTTTTCAAAACTGCCAAAATTGGCATTGCTTGGTGAATTCCTCTGTTGCGTAATTCGTTTTTCAAAATAGAATCTAGCATCGCATAATTCACACGTTTGTCGATTGGCGTAGAACCAGCGTCCCAACGTGCAGCACTTTCCAATGTAAATGTTCCGTCTTGTAAAGCGTGTTCAAAATTCAGATTAAGATTCGGAATTCCTCTTGCAGAAGAATCTTTGTCTATTTTGAAAACGCGTTCTTGCGAATAAATATTCGCTTTCGTTAAGCTGTCATTGTATTTTCCAGATGATGGCAACATCGATTTTTCGACTACATAGCGCGTTACATAAGCGTACGTTACACCAAGCGAATCTTTGATGACTTGATTGGTTACAACTTGCGGTTTATCTTTATTTGATTTTAAATCAGATTGTATATTATTGAATTTCTTATAATAACGCTCTAATTCGTTTTTGTTTATTTTCTCTGTTGTATAATTCATCGCTTGGTACACATTGTTGTTAAAACTGTCTGTACCATTCTGAATTGTTAAGTTTAGCCAATAGAATTGAATAATTATCAATCCTATAAGCGCAACACTCATGATAACGATTAAGATTTTATAAAATCCTTTTTTCATTTATTTTTTATTGAATGATTAAAAATAGTTTAATCTTTTCTAATTTCTATCTTTTTGTTAAAATTTGGACGATTAAATCATTTTTTTGATTTTGATAAACGTTTGTTCCACTTCATTTTTCAAGTGAGCTAAATCGCCATTATTATCAATAATAAAATCTGATTTAGCGATTCGTTCTTCGTCCGAAATCTGATTGTTTATTCTCGCAAGAATTTCTTCTCGTGATAAACCATCTCTTTCTATAGTTCGTGCAATTCGCGTTTCTATATCGACTACTACACTTATCACAACATCGCAATCTTTGTAACTACCACTTTCTATTAAAATGGCAGCTTCTTTCATTACAATGTCCGATTTTTGAGCTTTTTTCCAATCTTCAAAATCTTGGAAAACTGCTGGATGAACAATTGAATTTAATAGCTTCAATTTTTCATTATTCTGAAAAACTTGTTTTGATATAAATGGTTTATTCAAACCATTTTCATTGTACGCTTCTTCACCAAAAGCTGCAATAATTTTAACTTTTACTTCAGAGTTTTCATTCTGAATCGTTTTCGCTCTTGTGTCAGAATTATATACCGGAATACCTAATTCTTCGAAGAATTTTGCTGCTGTACTTTTGCCAGATCCTATTCCGCCAGTAATACCTGCTACAAAAGGTTGGTTGTTTTTCATGGTTTGAAGTTAAAAAAATGCCGAAGAATAATTCCTTCGGCAATCAGTTAAATATATGTTAACCTTAAACTTAGTTTTTTTCTTCTACTACTTTGTCTGATTTTTCAGCTTTGTCAGTCGTTTTTGAATAACGTGCAGCAGTTAATTCACGAGAAATTGCAGCCTTTTCAAATTTAATTTTTCCAGCTCCAGTTTCGATGATAACAGCGTCGTCATAAATTTCGTTGATTTTCCCGTGAATTCCAGAAGTTGTTACAACTTGATCACCACGTTTGATACCCGTTTGAAATTGTTTTTCTTGTTTCGCTTTCTTTTGTTGAGGACGAATCATGAAAAAGTACATAATTACGAACATTCCTCCGAACATCAAAAGCATAGACATTCCTCCGCCTTGTGCACCAGCTTGTAAAAAGATTGTTTGAATCATTTTTATATTTTATCGATTTAATACTTATTGTCCAAATGCTTGTTGCGCATTTTGATCATTTGCAGTAGCTCCAACAACGTTTGCAGAAATATCAAATTTCTCGTGACCGTTTACTGTGTTTGTTACTAAAGTTACTGTTTTTTGTTGTTTTCCGTTCATGTTTCCAGCTGTGTAAACAACTTTGATAGAATCTGTAGCTCCCACTGCAATTGGAGTAGAAGGGAACTCAGGAACAGTACAACCACAAGTTGCAGACGCATCGCGAATAACTAATGGAGATTTACCATCGTTTTTGAACTTGATATATGTTTCTACTTTATTGTTAGCTTTTACATCTCCAAAATCGTGATTCGCTTCTGCTAATGTTAAAACTGGAGCTGTAGCTGGATCTACAACATTTTCAGCTTGTTGAGCTGTTTCTTCTGCTGTAAAATTGTCGCTAGCTTTTTTCTCTCCACAAGAGCTGATTGCGAATGATAATGCAAATGCACCTAAAATAAATAATTTACTTTTCATTTTTATAATTATTTGTCTTAGTCAAAATTAAGAAAAAATAGTGATTATAATAAACCTCTACCGTATTTTGGTAAATTATTATTGTCTTTTAACTCTTTTAATGTTTTATCTAAGATTCCGTTAACAAAAACACGTGATTTTTCTGTCGAATAACTTTTCGCTAATTCCACATATTCGTTGATCGTAACTTTTGCAGGAATATTTGAGAAATATAAAAATTCTGTCAAAGCCATTTCTAAAATAATCAAATCGATTGTTGCAATACGATCTAATTCCCAGTTTTGAGCTTTTTCGTCAATAATTTTTCTTGTTTCTGCTTGGTGACGAATAGTTTTACGGAATAATTCTTCAGTAAATTTTTTGTCATCTAAATCTTTGTAAACTTTGAACAAAGAAATCAACGGAGAACTATTTTGACGGAACGATTTTATCGTTGTATGTACCATCGCATTTGCAATATGTACATCGTCTGCCCACGTGATCTGAATTCCTTCTAAGTAATCGTGCAAATCTTCATATTCAGCAATAAATTCTACGAAAAAGTTCAAGATAAATTCTTTGTCTTCCTCAAAAGAATGTTTGTCGCTGCTCATGTACGTTTTGTACAATTCGCTTTCTGTCAAATTTTTAAAGATATTGTTTGGATAAGAATCATAAATATCCCAAAGTAAAAACTTGTTGTCAGTAGAATAACGAGTTAATTCAAGATTTTGTTCGATAATTTTGAATACTTTATTCTGAACAAATTTTAAATTTGGATTTAAATCTTCTTGGGTTGGAAAGTTTTTTGATTTTGCAAGTTCAATTTTATGCTCTGCAATGTCCTTTTGAACTTTAATCAAATTTAGGAGATAAATGTACAAATCGTAGATTTGATCGATACTTTTCATCATATTTTTCTCGACCGCTCTTTCTTCGCCTTCAGTTCCTAAACTATTGTAAGCATAGATATTCTGCATTACTTTTTCGCGTAGTTGTCTTCTTCCCAACATAATTTCAATGATATAACGTCTAATAAATTGATGCAAAGGTAAAAAAAAGAATGTAATTTTGTTTTGTGAAATCATTACAAAAGTTAAATAAATTTTTATGGAAGTATAAATGGAGAATATTTTTGGGCTTCATTTTTACGATTTGTGCCAATTGGGTGCAGGTTTATTCCGTTACATATATTAGAGAAGCAATCAATACAGTTGAAGAATTGCTACGAAATTTTAAGAAAGAAGGAACAGATAACCTCGATATTTTGAAAGATGGTTTGATGTATGCTAGTTTGGCTTTTTTCTTTTTTAAAGTTTTGGGAGGAGTTTTGACGGTTGGTACACGACAAATGATTATTGTGGCATCGCGTTATATTGAGTTCGATTTGAAAAATGTGATTTACGATAAGTATCAAAAATTATCGTTGTCCTTTTACAAAAAACACAAAACGGGCGATTTGATGAATCGTATTACCGAAGATGTCGGATTGGTGCGTATGTATCTTGGACCTGGAATTATGTATCCGATTGATTTAGTGTCGCGAGTTGTGATCATTGCGTATTTTATGTTGCAAATAGATAAGCAATTAACGCTTTATACATTAGCTCCATTACCGATTTTATCATTGTTAATCTATAATGTTGCACGAAATATTAACAAGAAAAGTAAGCGCGTACAAGAACAACAATCTACGATTTCGTCATCTGTACAAGATACTTTTGCTGGAATTCGCGTGATAAAATCATTCAATTCAGAAGAATTTATAAAATCTAAATACGAAGTAGAAGCAGACGAATATCAGAAACGTGCACTTAATTTAGCTCAAATTCAGGCAGCCTTTGGCCCTTTGATGGTTGTTATAGTTGGTGTGAGTAATTTGGTGATTTTGTATTTGGGAGGAGTAAAATATATAGAAGGAACAATGGATATTGGTTCTATTGCTCAATTTTTCCTTTACCTAAATATGTTAATTTGGCCATTTACTTCCTTAGGTTGGATTACGATGGTTGTACAGCGTGCAGAAGCGTCGATGTTTCGTATCAACGAATTTTTGAATGCTGAAACTGATGTAAAAGAAAAACAATTAGTGAATCATGAAGTAGAAGGTACAATCGAATTTAAGAATGTGACGTATATCTACGAAAACACTGGAATTAAGGCGTTGGATAATGTTTCATTCAAAATTAATAAAGGTGAAAATTTAGCGATTCTTGGAAAAACTGGTTCAGGAAAATCGACAATTGCTTTGTTAGTTGCGCGTTCGTTGGAACCAACTTCTGGTGAAATTTTGATTGATGGTAAAAATATTCATGATATTAATGTAGAATCTATTCGAGAAGAAATTGGTTATGTACCGCAGGAAGCTTTCCTTTTCTCGGATTCGCTAACCAATAATATTTTGTTTGGTTCTGATGATACAGATGAGCAAACGGCTGAAATTTTTGCGAAGAAAGCGGTTGTTCATGATAACATTGATCGATTTAAAGAACGTTACGAAACAGTTGTTGGTGAACGCGGCGTTACGCTTTCTGGAGGTCAAAAACAACGTGTTTCTATAGCTCGTGCATTGGTGAATGATCCACAAATATTAATCTTTGATGATAGTTTGTCTGCTGTAGATACCGAAACTGAAGAACAAATCTTAAATAATTTATCTTCTGAAATTAATGGTAAAACAACCATCATTATTACGCATCGTGTGTCTTCTGCAAAGCGCGCTGATCAGATTTTGGTTTTAGAAGATGGTCATGTTTTAGAAAATGGTTCGAACAGCGAATTATTAAATAAGCATGGTTATTATTATGAATTGTACAATAAACAACTGCTAGATTAAGTTTATTTATAGAGATTTAATAAAAAAAGAGAAAATATTTGGTTAAAATGTTGTTGTTTTCTTAATTTTTTTTAGATTTGTTAGGAAACATTTAACAATTAAACTCTATTTAGACTTATGAATGATTTTGAAAACCAAGAAAAGGTGGATGCAGAAGGAGTCTTTTCAAAGGTATTAAGGGCTGGAAGAAGAACTTATTTTTTCGATGTCCGCGAAACAAGAGCAGGTGATTATTACTTGACGATTACAGAAAGTAAAAAAAATACGCAGGACGATGGAAATGTGTATTACAAAAAACATAAAATCTACTTGTACAAAGAAGATTTTGAAAGTTTCAAAGATATGTTAGATGAAACGACCGATTTTGTTTTTGCACAAAAAGGACAAGAGGTAATTTCGGAAAGACATCAAAAAGATTTTGATCCAAAAAATAAAGTTGTGAGTAAAGATGAAACGCAAGTTGAATCTTTTACAAATATCGATTTTGACGATATATAGACTTTACTAAATATGCGTAAAAAGAAACCTCCGCTCAAATTATTGAGCGGAGGTTTTTATTTTGCTAATATTTTATAAATTTTTGTTCCAATTATTGTTCTGTATACTAAAGATTCTCCTCCTCTAACAATATATTTTTCATTAGATTTCCAGTCGTCTTGATCTTCAACAGTAACAGGATCCATTTCAGTATAACATAATCCTGAATTAATAAGATAAATATCTATTTCTTCTGATTTTGACATACCAATTCTATTATATCCATATACTTCGTCAGGCATATTTAAGAATTGATCTAAATCGTAAAAGTCTATTTTATTTATAATTAAAGATGCTTTACAAAATTCTTGATAACTAAGTTCTTCATTTATAAATGCTACAAATAATTTAGATATTATTTTTGATGTTACATGATCTTGAGCACTATCAATAATATAAAGTAATTTACTACCTACAGATTGAGCATAATCACTACTAATATTTATTTTAGAAATTGCTTTATTCCTTTTTTCTATACTTATTTCAGATAACCCATTAAGGAAATTTAATATTTTTTTTCCAAATAAATAATCCTTTACAGAGTTTATAGTTTTATTAAATCCTATTATTGTGCTTATTATAGGAATTTCTTTTAAGATGCTATCTTCAAGAAATTTTTCGTCTAAAAAATTTTCAATTAAGTCAATAGTTATATTAGTTAAATCTGATTCAACTAATGTTTTATTTAAGGATGATGATAAATTTTTATTCATTTGATTTATTTTATTAAATTAATTTATACAAAAAAAACCTCTCAAAGAAATTTCTTTGAGAGGTTTTATATATTGTAAATAAGTTAAATCTTAACCTACTAATTCTTCTACTTTATCAGCAGCGTCTTTTAATGTGATAGCAGAGTGAACAGCGAAACCTGATTCATCAATCATTTTCTTAGCGATTTCTGCATTTGTTCCTTGTAAACGAACAATAATTGGCACATTAATTTCGTCACCCATATTGTTGTAAGCATCTAAAATACCTTGAGCAACACGATCACAACGTACAATACCACCAAAAATATTGATTAAGATAGCTTTTACGTTTTTATCTTTTAAGATAATACGGAAACCTTTTTCTACACGCTCAGCATCAGCAGTACCACCAACGTCTAAGAAGTTTGCAGGATTACCACCAGATAATTTGATGATATCCATAGTTGCCATTGCTAAACCAGCTCCGTTAACCATACATCCTACGTTTCCGTCTAATTTTACGAAGTTTAATCCAGCTTCACCAGCTTCAACTTCTGTTGGATCTTCTTCTCTTGTATCACGTAAAGCAGCGATATCTGGATGACGGAATAATGAGTTATCATCGATAGATACTTTAGCATCTACAGCGATAATTTGATCGTCAGATGTTTTAAGAACTGGGTTAATTTCGAACATAGAAGCGTCAATCGCAACGTATGCATTATATAAAGCAGTGATAAATTTAACACCATCTTTGAAAGCATTTCCTGATAAACCTAAGTTAAAAGCAACTTTACGCGCTTGGAAACCTTGGATTCCTACAGCAGGATCAATTTCTTCTGTAAAGATTTTGTCTGGTGTGTGCTCAGCAACTTCCTCGATATCCATTCCACCTTCAGTAGAATACATAATCATGTTTTTACCAGTTGCACGATCTAACAATACAGAAACATAGTATTCTTCAGTTTCAGATTCACCTGGATAATAAACATCCTCAGCAATTAAAACTTGATGAACTTTTTTACCTTCAGCCGAAGTTTGAGGTGTTACTAACTGCATTCCGATGATTTCGTTTGCTTTCTCTTTAACTTCGTCCAAGTTTTTAGCAAGCTTTACTCCACCACCTTTTCCACGACCACCTGCGTGTACTTGTGCTTTTACGACATGCCAACCTGTACCAGTTTGTTCAGTTAATTGTTTAGCAGCTTCTACAGCTTCTTCTGGTGTAGTAGCAACGATACCACGTTGTACTTTCACACCATATTTACTAAGAATTTCTTTTCCTTGATATTCGTGAAGATTCATTTTTTTTGATTTTTCAATTACAAAAATAAAAATATTGTTGATGTATTCTAAATTTTGCCATATTAATTTTATCAGCTTATGCTAAAAAAGTGATTAATATTATTTATTTAGAGGTTACAAGATACGAATATTAATGATTTAAAAAGTCAAAACAATTGTTATATAATTTTTAAATCGTACCAAGTACACTAAAATTGTTTGTTTTGGGTTTAAAGCATTTTCGACGGAGGATTGATTTTATAATTTTATCAATAAAAAACCGTCAATTCTAGTGAAATTCTATTCTCGATACAATTTTTTATCATTTCATTTCTAAAAATCACTCGAACTGACGAATTTTAATTCAAAAAAAACTTATCACTTATGATTTAAGACTTAGTACTTAATTTATATCTTTACCTCATGATAAAAGCAGAAAATATTGTTAAGAAATTTGGTGAATTAGAAGTGCTAAAAAATGTTTCTTTATCGATTGTAGAAAAAGAAATCGTTTCTATCGTTGGTGCTTCTGGAGCAGGAAAAACAACTTTGCTTCAAATTTTAGGAACATTAGAAAAAAGTTCTGAGCCAAAGAAATATAATACTTCTATTCAGATTGCGGGACAAGATATCACGAAGTTAAACGATCGCGATTTATCTAAATTTCGTAACGAAAACATTGGATTCATTTTTCAGTTTCATCAATTGTTGCCAGAATTTAATGCAATAGAAAATATTTGTATTCCAGCTTTTATCAAGAAAACAAAAAAAGCAGAAGCCGAAAAGCGTGCAAAAGAGTTAATGTCTTATTTGGGACTTTCGCAACGTTTGACACATAAACCTAATCAACTTTCTGGAGGAGAACAACAACGTGTAGCAGTAGCTCGTGCGTTGATTAATCAGCCTAAAGTAGTTTTTGCTGATGAACCTTCTGGTAATTTAGATTCTAAAAATGCTGAAGAATTACATGAATTATTTTTCAATCTTCGAAACGAATTTGGACAAACTTTTGTCATTGTGACACATAACGAAGAATTAGCAAATATGACTGATCGAAAATTGGTGATGGCTGATGGAATTTTTCAAATAGAAATGTAAATGATTCAAGAAGAATTAAAGGATTTTTTAGACGAAAAAGTTCTTCAATATAATACATTAGACTTTATCGATTCTGATCCAGTACAGATTCCGCATAGATTTTCTGCGAAAGAAGATATCGAAATTGCTGGGTTTTTAGCGGCAACAATTGCATGGGGAAATCGTAAAATGATTATCAATAATGCGAATAAAATGATGCAGTTGATGGGAAATTCGCCTTACGATTTTGTGATGAATTTCTCTGAGAATCATTTAAAGAATTTGGGTGGTTTTGTTCACAGAACATTCAATAGTGAAGATTTGAAATTTTTCATGCAATCGCTTCGTAACATTTATCAAAATCATGGCGGATTGGAACAAGTTTTTGCAAAACATCAAACTTCAGATTCGATGCAAGCATCAATCTCGAATTTCAAACAAACTTTTTTTGAAATAGAACATCCAACTCGAACAACTAAACATATTTCAGATCCATTGAATAATTCGGCTGCAAAGCGTATCAATATGTACTTGCGTTGGATGATTCGTGATGACAAACAAGGCGTAGATTTAGGAATTTGGAAATCCATTCCAACTTCTATTCTTTCCTGTCCTTTGGATGTACATTCGGGAAATGTTGCACGAAAATTAAATATTCTGACTCGAAAACAAAATGATGCAAAAGCATTGAAAGAACTTGATACAAAATTGCGAGAAATGGATGCAAATGATCCTGTGAAATATGATTTCGCTTTATTTGGTTTGGGTGTTTTCGAAGGGTTTTAACTGAACTGAAAATAATTTTATTTAGAAAAATTAGAATTAAATTCGCTAAAAATAAGTTTGTATGAAAGAATTGAATGGAATAAAATATATCGAACGTTTACCTGTTGTTTCGACTGAAAAAACGCCTCTTTTTGTGCTGATACATGGTTATGGAAGCAACGAAGAAGATTTGTTTTCATTTGCACAAGATTTACCGCAGAATGCGCATATTATAAGTGTACGAGCGTTGCATGATATTGTGTATGGCGGATATGCGTGGTATGATATTAATTTTGTGAACAATGAAAAATGGATGGATGAAACGCAAGCAATAGAATCGCGTAATAAATTGGTCGAATTTATTGATGCAATTGTTCAACAAGAGAATTTAGATGACGCAAATGTAACATTGATGGGCTTTAGCCAAGGTGCAATTTTGAGTTATGCGATTTCGCTAAATAATCCAGAAAAGATTAAAAACGTGGCTATTTTAAGTGGTTATCCAGAAGCTAAAATTATTGGAGATTTTGATCAATCGAAAGATTTTTCGAACTTAAATTTCTTTGTTTCGCACGGAACAGAAGATGTTGTATTGCCAATTGAATTAGGACGAATGGGTGACGAGTTTTTAAAATCGATGAATATTAATTTTGAATACCACGAATATAGAAGTGGACACGGAATTGTTCCTCAAAATTATTATGATTTGATGGATTGGATCAAAAGATTTTAATCCTAAAAATAATGAAATTCTGAAACAAATTCCTTTAGATTTGAAAATCTTAAATTGTAGTATAAAAAGAAGAGAAAAGAGTTTGAGTACACTATAACGAGTTCAGAGCTATATAATCTCATATTCTGATTAAGACTCAACTCTTTCTTATCAAATTCTCAAATAGAAATTCGGGCTTATAACCCATTAGTAAGGAATCGAGTTATTGATAAGTTTCTCTTCTCATTAAATTCAAATTTATGGAAAAAATTATTATCGGAATTGATGTGAGTAAATTAACTTTAGACATCTGCATTCAAGAAAATGGAGTGAATCGTTTTGATAACATTCCTAATACAGAAAAAGCAATCAAAGTTTTTTTCAAACAGTTTGATATAAAACAAGAAATTTTGATTGGAATGGAAAATACAGGTCGATTTAATGCTATACTTTATAGTGTTTTAGTCCATTTTTCTTTTACTGTTTATGTAATCAATCCTTTGCATTTGAAAAAAAGTATGGGATTAGTTAGAGGTAAAAATGATAAAATTGATAGTGAACGCATCGCTCAATTTTTATTGAAAAACTATATGGATCTTCAGCTGTGGAAACCTAATTCAAAGGTCATTGAAAAAATTAAACTATTGAATGCTGAAAGAAAACATCGCGTTAAAATAAGAGCAGGATTATTAGCTCAAACACAGGACGATCAATTCTTAAAACCAACTATGGATAAAGCTGTATTGCGTTTAAACACTAAACTCATCGATATATTAACCAAACAAATTAATGAAATAGAAGATAGAATCTATCAGCTAATTTGTGAAGATGAACAACTTTACGATCATTATAAAAGAATACAATCAATCCCTGGAGTAGGAAAAGTTTTAGCATTTAATATGTTGATAAAAACAGATGGTTTTACAACTATAAATACGCCAAGACAAATGGCTTGTTATGCAGGAGTAGCTCCATTTGATTTTCAGTCTGGAACATCTATAAAACGAAGACCAAAAGTATCAACTATGGCAGATAAAGAGTTGAAAAAACTATTGCACTTAGCAGCTATGAGTGCTATTCGGTTAGAAAATGACTTGGCGATTTACTATCATCGAAAAGTTGAACAAGGTAAAAATAAAATGGCTGTTTTAAACGCTGTGAGAAACAAAATTATTCATCGGATTTATGCTCTAATTAAAAATCAAACTATTTATAAAAATAACTTGGTTTTGTCATAGAAATCAGAATGACTTTCTTTGTTTATAGCCAATGACTAATAATAATGAAAATTGTCATATTGAGTGATTTTCGTTTCGATAGAATAAGAAAATTGTATCGAAATATCTCAATTTAAATAAATTTAACTTCTATGGCGTCGCCGTGATATTCCTTGAACGAGGCGTCATAGAATTCGATATTCGTGTAACGATATAACAATTCGGTAATTTCTTTTTTCAGAATTCCTTTTCCATAACCGTGAATTAAAATCAATCGAATTTGACTTTCGAACATAGCGCGCTCCACCTCATTTCGTGCAACATCTAATTGTGTTTGTATAATTTGCGCATTATCCAAATCACGCCAATTATCAACTAAATTTTCGATATGCAAATCAATTTCTCGCGTTAAATAAGGATGTCGATGAGATTTGCGAAAAGTCTTAAACTTTGGTTTCGAAAATTCTTTGATTTTCTCATCTCGATATTCTTCATAGTCAATTTCAATATCTTTGATGATTTCATCTTGGCGATACTCATATTCAAAACCAAACTCATCATTAAAGTAAACAAAATCACCTTTCAATTTGGAAATTGTTCCCGAAATATTATCATCTATCACTTTAACTTTTGTACCAATTTTGAACATTCGACTACTTTTTCTGCAAAATTAAGAATTATTTTATGAGTTTTTAAGTTGTTGTATTATTCAATTCAAACTCAATGTTGTATTTTTGTTTATTAAACTAACCAAATGTCAAATCAACATAGAAAAATAAAAGTACTTTTTAGGCTTCGTTCATTAGAAATGGGTGGAGTTCCAATAGTAGTTTTAGATTTGTTGCGAAACTTACCAAAAGATAAATTCGACTTTACTTTGATGCTTAACTTGTATCAAGGCGAATTGATTAAAGAAATTCCTATAACCTTTAGTTGTAATCAACAATCCAAAATCAGGAATTTCTGAATCGTTTAGATCAATTCGTTCTAATCTGAAATATTTATACAAGAATCCAGGACTTGAAGATGATAACAAAACGATTTTAATGACATCATTTATTGGAGGTGAAGGTAAAATTTTCAATGCGATGAATATTGCGAGTTCACTTGGTTCTATGGATAAGAAAACGGTTCTGATTGGATTAGATTTACGTCAACCAAAAATCTTTGATGATTTTAACATTAATAATAAAACAGGTGTAACAGACTATGTTGCGGATGATTTAGAGTTAAATCAAATTACACAACGTACAATTTTACCAAATTTAGATATTATTTCAGCAGGTCCAATTCCTCCAAATCCTTCAGAATTGATTTTGAGTAATCGAATGGATCAATTATTTGCTGAATTGAAAGAGAAATATGAATTCGTAATTATAGATTCACCGCCAATAGGATTAGTAACAGATTCGTACGATTTGATGCTTAACGCAGATTGCACATTGTATGTAACACGTTACAACTATTCGGAGAAAAACTTTATCCATGCAATTTCGAATAAATATGATGAAGGTGAGGTTTCGAATGTCGGAATTATATTCAACGATTTCCAAATTAAAACTGGCTACGGTTACGGATATGGTTACGGCTACGGCTACGGTTATAGTTACGGCTACGGATATTTTGCTGGAGATGAGAATTTTGATAATTCATCATTCGGAAAAATAAAATGTTTAGCTTCTCGAAATAAAAGTAAATTCTTTTAATTGAAATGATCTTAAAGAACATATTTGATTATATACTTGCATTAATCCTACTAATATTTTTAGTTGGGTTAATTGTTTTGTTAATTATCATAAGTTCTATAGATACCAATCAATTTGGCGTTTTTACACAAAAAAGAGTTGGGAAAGACGGAAGATTTTTCAATATTTATAAAATCAGAACGATTAAAGGGGTTTCTAAATCGACAATAACAACCGATCAACATCAAATTACCAAAATTGGAAAGATTCTTCGAGATTATAAATTAGATGAATTACCTCAATTATTCAATATTCTAATAGGGGAAATGAGTTTTGTTGGACCTCGTCCTGATGTCGCTGGTTATGCAGATAAATTGGTTGGAGAGGATAGATTGGTGTTGAAAGTTAAACCTGGAATTACTGGTCCTGCTCAATTGAAATATTGTAAAGAAGAAGAAATTTTATCCAATGTAAATGATCCAATCAAATATAATGATGAAATTCTTTGGCCAGATAAAGTTAAGATCAATGTAGAATATGTAAAGAATTGGAGTTTTCGACAAGATTTGATTTACATGTTTCAAACAATATTCAAAAAATAAAAAGAGAATCCTAAATTGGATTCTCTTCTATTTTTAAAAATATTTTCGTTTTTCTAAACTTGGATAACACCTAAATTAAATTGTTTTTCAATCGGAGCATGATTCGCAGCTTCAATTCCCATCGAAATCCATTTACGCGTATCCAAAGGATCAATAATTCCATCTGTCCACAAACGTGCCGCAGCATAATAAGGACTTGTTTCATCATTGTATTTTGCTGTAATTTCGTTCAAAAGTTCTTGCTTTTTCACTTCATCAACTTCTACACCTTGCGCTTTCAAAGTCGCTTCTTTTATTTGTAGCAAAACTTTCGCCGCTTGCTCACCTCCCATAACTGCCAATTGAGCCGAAGGCCAAGCCGCAATTAATCTAGGATCATAAGCTTTTCCACACATAGCATAGTTTCCTGCACCATAAGAATTACCAACTATAATCGTGAATTTTGGAACAACAGAATTCGAAACTGCATTTACCATTTTCGCACCATCTTTGATAATACCACCATGTTCAGATTTAGATCCAACCATAAAACCAGTCACATCTTGTAAGAAAACTAACGGAATTTTCTTTTGGTTACAATTCGCAATAAAACGAGTCGCTTTATCCGCAGAATCTGAATAAATCACACCACCGAACTGCATTCCGTCTTTTTTAGACTTCACGATTTTACGTTGATTAGCTACAATTCCAACTGCCCAACCATCAATTCGAGCATACGTACAGATGATTGATTTCCCATAATCAGGCTTATATTCGTCCAATTCCGAGTTATCAACAAGTCTGTTAATAATCTCATACATATCGTACTGCTCAGAACGTGATTCAGGTAAAATACCATAGATTTCTTTCTCATCTAAAGCAGGTTTTGCTGCTTCAATTCGATTAAATCCAGCTTTTTCATAATCACCAATTTTACCAACAATAGATTTTATTCTATCCAACGCATCTTTATCATCTTTTGCTTTATAATCAGTCACGCCAGAGATTTCGCAATGTGTTGTTGCTCCACCTAAAGTTTCGTTGTCAATATCTTCGCCAATTGCTGCTTTTACCAAATAACTTCCTGCCAAGAAAATAGAACCTGTTTTGTCTACAATCATTGCTTCGTCGCTCATAATTGGTAAATATGCTCCACCAGCAACACAACTTCCCATCACAGCAGAAATTTGAGTAATTCCCATTGATGACATGATTGCATTATTGCGGAAAATTCGACCAAACATTTCTTTATCAGGAAAAATCTCATCTTGCATTGGTAAATAAACACCTGCGCTGTCCACCAAATAAATAATTGGCAATTTATTTTCCATCGCAATTTCTTGAGCACGCAAATTCTTTTTACCTGTAATTGGGAACCAAGCACCAGCTTTTACTGTCGCATCATTTGCAACAACAATACACTGTTTACCAGAAATATAACCAATTTTCACAACAACACCTCCCGAAGGACATCCGCCGTGTTCTTTGTACATTTCATCTCCTGTTAAAGCACCAATCTCTATGTTCGGTTTTTTTTCGTCCAAAAGATAATCAATACGTTCCCTTGCAGACATTTTTCCTTTGCTATGCAACGCATCAATTCTTTTTTGACCTCCGCCAAGGTAAACTTGTTTCAGTTTTTGGCGTAGTTTAGAAAGTAATAATTTGTTATGATCCTCTCTTTTATTAAAAGTTAAATCCATTGTGGTTTTCTGTTTGTTTACAGCCCTAAACTAATGAATTTTATCGAATTCTTAAAATGAAATTTAGACTTGAGAATCAATGAATACAAAGTTCTTGCAATGCGTTTGGATTTGAGGAAAAAATGATAGAAAATCAGTTTCTAGATTCGCATAATTTTTTTCAAATTCGGGAATGATTTGATGTAAATTATTCTCAAATTTTGCTCGACTTCCGATTCCTTTTAATGTTTTTTGAACGCCTTCTATGGTCGAATAATTTTCGAACCAATCATATTTCAACAAATAAAAAATGATTTCTTGTAGTTTTTTTGGAAGCGAATTGTATTCATCCTTAAATAATTGATAACAATCTGTTTTAAATTTTTCGAAATGAGTTTCAGAATAATTATTCCAATATTTAATAAAAAAATAATCATAAATCACATCAATAATAATTGGTGCAAATTTGTGTTGTGTTTCGTGAAAATAACTTGAGCTTTTCTTCACCGATTCGTGAGAATCTGTAAATGTATCAATCGAACGATGCAATAAAATCCCTTTCTGAATTTCTTCTGGAAAATCTAGATATTGTTTTCCTTTAACAATTTCTCCAAGCAAATTTCCAATCTGAAGCGATTGATTTCCGAAAGATAAATATTGATGTGCGACAAAGTTCATAAGGCTTGTTTAGTTTCATAAAGTTAAGTTTTTTTGAACAAACCTGTGTTATTTTACTATGAAGAAAAAAGCCATCTAAAAAGATGGCTTAAGAATTATATTTTATTCGTTGTTTCCAGAAATTTGATTGATTTTTTCTTCTAAAATCGGATAATATTCAATCATCGATTCTTTTAAATTTCGATCCAAACTTAATGCATTTCCTAATGCTTCATTACCTAATTGATCTTGATCAGTTATGTAGTAAACATTGCTTAATTGATAGAAAAATTCGGCACGATTAAAATTCTTCAAAGCACCTGTTAATAAGGCTGCAATCGCTTGTTCGTATTCTCCAACGGCAATCAAAGTTTCGACGTAAGCAAACCAAGTATTGAATACTAAAGGTTTCATTTCAACAAGTTTTGAAAGGTTTTTTATAGCTTCCTCAAACTTCATTTGTTTCAGAAAATAGTAAGTTGAATCTGTATAATATTCGTAATTATCGCCATTCAATTCTATCGCTCGCTGAATGTAATATTCGGCTTCTTCAATATTTTCTAATTTGTTGTAAAGCGAAGCTGCTTTTGCCCAAACTTTATCCAATTGCGGATCTTCTTTTATCGCAATATGATAAGCTTTCAATGCTTTTTGTGGTTTCTCTAACTTTTCGTACAATTCACCAATTTTCATATGCGTAACAGCGGGCGAATCATCAAATTCTAATGTTTCTTCTAGCGTTTCTATTGCTTTATTATATTCTCCTAATTCTTCCAATGAAAGCGCTTTGTTAGCATGACCAACAATAGAGTTAGGATTAATCGCGAGCACGTAATCCAATGCATTTATAGCTTCGTCATACATTTTTTTGTGATTGTACAACAGACCAAGTTGCAACCAAGAAACTTCCGAATATGGATTATCGTCAATAAAATCTTTTAAAAATTCGATGCATTCATCAGGATTATGAATTTCTTCGTAGCATTGAATAATAGAGTAGAAAGTATAATCGTTTTCTGGATTGAATTTCAATGCTTTTTTGAAAGCAATTAACGCAGAATGAACTTCATCTAAATTCAAATATTCATTTCCGATACAATTGCAAATAAAATCAGTTTCTTCTTCGTCTATTTGCAAAGCTTCTTCATAAAAATTTATCGCTTTTCGAGGCATATTTTTCAATCCCCAAAAACGTGCTTGTACAAGAAGGTAATCTAATTCGTTTGCAGCTAAATCTTTTAAATCTTTGATGAGTTTTGCAGCTTTTTTTAAATCCTCAGTTGTAAGAAAATATTCGATTCTCTTGATTTTGATATCTATATTCTCGGGATGCATTTTTTCTGCAAAATCCAACGAACGTTTTGCATATTCGCTATCATTTACTTCAAGATAGAACTCAATAATTTCGACCAAATCCTCCGAATCGTAATACTTATATTCACGATTATCAAGCATTTGCTCAAAACCTTCAATTAGCTCGTTATTAAAAAAATCTTCGTCCATAGTGATAGACTAATTTACAAAATAAAATGTGCAAAAATCATAACGAATTGTTAGAGTTTTGCACATTTGTTAAACAATTAAAATAGATTGTTTTAGATGATATTTTTTATGCTTTCGATCATTTTATCAGCTAATTTATTTGCATTTTCTTCTGAGGTACTTTCAGTATAAATACGAATAATTGGCTCTGTGTTTGATTTTCTTAAATGAACCCATTCTGTAGGGAAATCAATTTTAACTCCATCAACCGTATTGATTTCTTCGTTTTTGTAAACTTCCTGAATTTTAACTAACAATTCGTCAACATTGATTTCTGGTGTTAATTCGATTTTCTTTTTCGCCATAAAATATGCTGGATAAGAAGCTCTCAATTCTGAAACTGATTTATCTTGTTCAGCTAAATATGTCAAGAATAAAGCAATTCCTACTAAAGAATCGCGCCCGTAGTGTAATTCTGGATAAATAATACCACCGTTTCCTTCTCCACCAATTTTAGCATCAACGTTTTTCATTTCAACTACAACATTTACTTCTCCAACTGCTGATGGTGAATATTTTTGACCATATTTTTCAGAAATATCGCGTAATGCACGAGAAGAAGATAAGTTAGAAACTGTTGCTGAAGGCGTTTTTGACAATACATAATCTGCGACTGCAACTAATGTGTATTCTTCTCCAAACATTTCACCTTTCTCATCGATAATTGCTAAACGGTCAACATCTGGATCTACCACAATTCCGAAATCAGCTTGTTCGTCGATTACTTTTTTACAGATATCACCTAAATGTTCTTTTAAAGGCTCTGGATTATGAGGAAAATGTCCGTTTGGCTCGCAATACATATCGTAATGAATTACACCTAAACGTTGTAATAACTTAGGAATTGCAATTCCTCCAGTTGAATTTACTGCGTCAATCGCAACTTTGAAATTTTTCTCTTGAATCGCTTTTGCATTCACTAATGGCAAAGCCAAAATTTTCTCGATATGTAAATCAATTGCATCATCAAAAGTTTCATAAGAACCTAAATCATCAACTTTAGCAAATGTATAATCATCTTTATCTGCGAAAGCTAAAATTTGCGCACCATCTGTTGCAGAAACAAATTCTCCTTTTGCATTCAATAATTTCAACGCATTCCATTCTTTTGGATTGTGAGAAGCAGTTAAAATAATTCCTCCATCTGCATGTAAATGTGTCACCATAACTTCTACAGTTGGAGTAGTAGATAAACCTAAATCGACAACATTAATTCCTAATCCTTGTAAAGTTGAACAAACTAATTGAGAAACCATTTGTCCAGAAATACGAGCGTCACGACCTACAATTACTTTATATTCTGATTGATTTGATTGATTCTTAAGCCAAGTTCCGTAAGCAGCTGCGAATTTTACAGCGTCTATAGGAGTTAAATTATCTCCCGGTTTTCCTCCGATTGTTCCACGAAAACCTGAAATAGATTTGATTAGAGACATAAATTTTATTTTATAGTGTTACAAATTTACAAATTACAAAAACTTTTCTTATCTTTTTGGAACGATTTTAGTTAAGATTTACTTAACAATTTTTAAAACCATAAAAAATACTATTAATTATGATGACAACTTCATTTATTATGTTAGGTATTACCGGAGTTTGGAGCTTTTTGGTATACTTAGTGTTCGGTTTAATTTGTGCTGGAATTGCTAAAGCAATAATGCCAGGTAAAGATCCGGGAGGATTTTGGGTAACTGCACTTATAGGTATTGTTGGTGCATATTTAGGAGCTTATATGCGTACAATTTTAGGAATTTCTCATGATGGAGAAGTGAGTTTTTTCAGTCCGTTGGATTGGATTTTTTCAATTTTAGGATCATTAATTTTATTATTTATCTGGAAAAAATTATTAGCACCAATGTTTAATAAATAATTCATTTCAATTATAAAAAAAATCCTTTATCAGTCTCTGATAAAGGATTTTTTTTATTCATATTATTTATAAAGGAAGAATTGCTTTTTCGTATTTCTGATTAATCATAATTGCAGAAGCTTCGTAAAAAGCAATAAATCCGCAGATGATTCCTGTCCAACCAGCAAAATGTAAAATACTTTGACTTCCTGTAAAGTTACCTGCTGCTAATAACAAGAATAATAAGGTTAACGAACCAAATAATAATTTTCCGACCAAATTACCTTTTAATGTTTGTAAAAAGTTGATTAATGTAAATAATCCCCACATTCCTAAATAACATCCCATTGCATTTCCGTCCGGTTTTTCTACGCCAAACATCGGTGCTAACCATATAAATACAAGTGTTAACCAAAAAGCACCATAAGACATGAATGCAATACTACCAAAGTTGTTTCCTTTTTTCCATTCCATAACGCCAGCCACAAATTGTGCTCCACCTCCAAAGAAAACACCCATTCCCATAATCATACTATTAACAGGAAAAAAGCCTGCATTGTGTATATTTAATAAAACAGTTGTCATTGCAAAACCAAATAATCCTAAAGGTCCAGGGTTTGCTGTTTGGTCTTTAATCGAGTAAATATTATTCATGTTATTTATTATTTTTAGACAATAATAATCTGAAAATAATAAATAAAAAAGAATTTATTCATAAAAAGTGTGTAACGTACACTACAAAAGTATTTTAAATGAATAAATTATTGATATTTAATAAATTGGTTACTAAAATTTTTATTGTCTTAAATAAATAAAAAAATCCGTTAATTATTATTAACGGATTTTTGAATTTGAAATATAATGTGATTATTTCTTTTTGTTCTTTTGTTGTTGCTCTTGCATTTCTTGAGCTTGTTTCATCATTTCTTGCATTTTCGAAGCAAACTTACCTGTTTTTTTAGGTTTCGTTTTATTTGTTTCGATGATTTGATGAATCTTCGCTTCGTGAATCATATATTTCTTAATATATAACACGATGAAAATATTAATCGCATTGGATACTAAATAATACCAAGATAAACCTGAAGCGTAATTGTTAAGGAATACAAAGAAGAAAACTGGCATTACATACATCATGTATTTCATGAATTGCATGTTTGGCATTCCTTCTTGTTGTGGCATTTGGAAGTTATCCATAGATCCAGAAACTTTAAAATAAATCATCATTGCAACAATGTATAATAAAGCGAATACACTTAAGTGACCATTAAGGAATGGAACCCATTCTGGTAATTTGATTAAATCATCGAATGCTGTTAAATCATCTACGAACCAGAAAGGAACACCTCTCAAGTCGATTAAGTTCGGGAAGAAACGGAATAACGCATAGAAAATAGGAATTTGTAATAATGCTGGTAAACATCCTGCTAATGGATTGATTCCTGCATTACGATAAATTGCCATTGTTTCTTGTTGCTTCTTCATCGCATCTTTTGGATCCTTGTATTTTTCGTTGATTTCATTCAACTCTGGACGAACAACTTTCATCAATGCAGATTGACGGTATTGTTTGTACATAATTGGAGATAAAATCAATTTTACAACGATTGTCATCAAGAAGATTACCCATCCTAAAGGAATACTCATTGCTGCCAACCATTTAAATACATTCAAGAAGAAATATTTATTCAACCAACCAAATAATCCCCAACCAAAGTCAATTAAGTTTTGGAATCCTTTGTCGTTATAATCTTTCAACATTTTATAATCCAATGGAATAAAATCCCATGTGAATTTTGTATTGATTTCATTATTTTTTAACTCTAATTTTGAGTTTAAGTGATAGTGTTTACTATAAGTTAAATCCTCTTTATCAGAGTTTTTAGAACCACCTTTTGTTGTTTTAAACCCTTCATCATTTGATAAAACTGTTGCGAAGAATTGTTGTTTGTTGGCTACCCAAGAAATAGCTTCCTCTTCTTCCCATTCGTCAGAACCAAATAATTCGTATTCGATGTCTTTGTTTCCTTTGAACTGAAAATAAGTATGTGACCAATATTTTTCTTGATCTTTCCCTTTTTCAGTACTGAAACCATCCATTGTCCACGCTAAATCTACATTTTTATCAGAAGTGATGTTAGATAAACCTTGCGTTTTAACTTCGAAATCGATACCATAAGAATCGCCTAATGTATAGATGTATTGAATTTGACTATTTTGCGCATTTGCTGTAAACGTCACAATTGTATTGTTCGCATTTTTCTGTACTTGAGGTACAAAAACTAAATCCGAAACATTAAGAACAGCTCCTTGTTTTGTTTTGAATGATAAATTGAACTTACTTGATCCATCTTTTATCAAATGTAAAGGATCTTTGTGTCCATCTTTTTTGTCATTGTAAGCTGTATATCCAACGATTTGTACGTCAGAAATTTGAGCTCCTTTTGGCGAAAAAGTAACTTTTAGTTTATCATTACTAATTTCAACATCTTTTGCTAATGTAGGATCTACAGTTTGAAAAGCTTGTGTTGTAGCTGTTTTATTTAATTGTTCCTGTTTTTTTGCTTGCTCTTGCTTTTGAACTAATTCTTTTTTCTGAGCTTCGACCTCCGCTTCCGAAGGTTTGTTTAGAAAATAGAATACGCCAAAAAGAATTGCAATTAAAATAAAACCAATCGTTTGGTTAAAATCAAATTTTTTCTCTTGTTGCATTTAATAAATCATTTTGTTTATTCAATAAAGAAGCTTCGATAAAACTTATAAATAAAGGATGTGGCGAAGCAACTGTACTTTTATATTCCGGATGGAATTGTACACCTATATAATATGGGTGTTGATTATGTTCTAAAATTTCTACTAATTCTGTTTCAGGGTTTTTACCAACTGGAATAAAATTGTTTTCAACAAATTCATCGTAAAAATCATTGTTGAATTCATATCTATGACGATGACGTTCTAAGATTTCGGTTGTGTTGTAAATTTTCTCAATTTTTGAATTTGGAGTTAATTCACATTTCCAATTTCCTAAACGCATTGTTCCTCCTTTGTCCGATACATCTTTTTGATCTTCCATCAAACTGATAACTGGATAAGGCGTTGTTAAATCCATTTCTGCTGAATCTGCTTTTTCGTAACCTAAAACGTTACGCGCAAATTCAATTGCCATAATTTGCATTCCCAAACAAATTCCTAATGTTGGAATATTATTTCTTCGTGCATAATTTGCAGCAATTATTTTACCTAAAATACCACGATCTCCAAAACCTGGTGCAATCAAAATTCCCGAAACGCCTTTCAACTGCTCTCCAACATTGTCTTCTGTAATATCACCAGAATATACCCAACGAACTTTTACATTCGTTTCGCAAGTTGCAGCAGCATGTGTAAATGCTTCTGTAATTGATTTATAAGAATCGTGTAACGAAACGTATTTACCAACTAAAGCAATTTCTATTTCGTTTTTAGGATTTTTATGATTTGATAAGAATTTGTTCCAAACTGTAAAATCTGGTTCTTGATCAGTTGGCAAATCTAAGCCTTTTAAAACAACTTCGTCAAAATTTTGTTTATGTAATAAGAATGGAACCTCATAAATTGTGTCTGCATCCATACTTTCGATTACATTTTCTTTGCGAACATTACAGAATAAAGCCAATTTAGCTTTTACATCTTTTGGTAAATGACGCTCCGTACGTGTAACTAAAACATTGGCATGAATACCATTTTCCATTAATGTACGAACAGAATGTTGAGTAGGTTTTGTTTTTAATTCACCCGCAGCAGCTAAATAAGGGACTAATGTTAAGTGAATAACAGAAGAATTATGTTCTCCTAATTCCCAAGTTAACTGACGGATAGATTCGATATAAGGTAAAGACTCAATATCTCCAACCGTACCTCCAATTTCAGTAATGATGATATCATAATCACCTGTATTACCTAATAATTTGATACGACGTTTTATTTCGTTTGTGATATGAGGAACAACTTGAACTGTTTTTCCTAAATAATCTCCACGACGTTCTTTTTCTATAACTGTTTGATAAATACGACCTGTAGTAACTGAGTTAGCACGAGACGTTGCACGGTTCAAGAAACGCTCATAATGTCCTAAATCTAAATCGGTCTCTGCACCGTCTTCCGTAACGTAACATTCTCCATGCTCGTAAGGATTAAGTGTTCCTGGGTCTACATTTATATAGGGATCCAATTTCTGAATTGTTACTCTATATCCTCTTGCTTCTAGTAGCATTCCTAATGATGATGCTACGATTCCTTTTCCTAACGACGATGTTACTCCTCCGGTAACGAAAATGTACTTTGGTGCTTTGTTTGTTTCCATTGAATCTTTAAATCAATGGTTGCAAATTTACGAATAAATAATGGGGTAAAAAAAAGTGGGAGTGAAATTTAGAAAAATAAAAATAGGCAAGCGATCTACATCACACCGCTACGACCGTATACCTTTGCTACGTTCCCGTCCTGGAGGATTCAACAGGAGCTGGTTGTGTAGGACTTGCCTGATGCAAAGGTAAGAAAGTTTTGTAAAAATAAAAGTGTTTATTGAAAAAACTTTCTTGTTGCTTAGGTCTGATTGAATTAATAGATTGATTTACAAATAAAAATTAGAACTAAAAAAGTAATTGATATTGTATAAAATAATTGAAGAAAAGAATTTATGAAGATAAATTCCTTTTTAAATCATACAATTTAATAGAGAAAGAATTACGAGATATAATTATCTTTGCAGAATGATTAGTTTTAATAAAATTTTCAAAAACTCTTTGGTGCTTACAGCAATTACATTAGCATTGTTTTTCGCGCTTTACTTTTATTTTTCTTTAAACGGAACAGTTTCTGTAAAAGATTATTACACTTACAGCTTCATGATTTGCTGTTTTATTGTATTACCTTTGTATGCATTATATTGTTTTTTAATAATTTTCAATTTATCGAAAAATAAAGCAAAAAATCATCAAACTTCAGAAGAATTAATGACTTTCAAAGAAGGTTTTAAAGTTGGTTTCTACACGATTTTCTTTGCAGGAATCATGAGTTTGATTGTTATTTTTGTATTCTTCAATACTTATGGAGAATGGGCACAAGATAGTTTGAAACAAGGGTTATTAGATACTTTTACGTCTAATATGTCTGATCCAAAAGTCGCAAAAGATATCGAAACATTTAGAAATTCGGATGATTATAAAACACTTAATTTATTTACTGTGAAAAACTTCTTCGGATTATCCTCAATTTTCTTATCTTTCTACATCGCAATTGCAGCGATGTTTTCACAATTCTTAAAAAAACGTGTTTTTTAACATATGGATATTTCAGTTGTTGTTCCTTTACTGAACGAACAAGATTCCTTAGAGGAATTATTCTACAGAATCAAAAAAGTCTGTGAACAGAATGATTTTACATTCGAAGTTATTTTCGTTGATGACGGGAGTACAGATGATTCGTGGCAAATTATAGAGTATATTGCCAACTTCAATACAGAAGTGAAAGGAATTAAATTCCGTAAAAATTATGGTAAGTCTCCAGCACTTAGCGCGGCTTTTAAAGAAGTGAAAGGTGATGTTGTGATTACTATGGATGCAGATTTACAAGATTTTCCTGAGGAAATACCGTCGTTATACAAAATGCTGAAAAACCAAAAAGCAGATATTGTTTCGGGTTGGAAAGAAAATCGTCAAGATAATAAATTGACAAAAAATCTTCCTTCGAAATTATTCAATGGTGTAGCACGTAAAACCTCTGGTGTAAAATTGCACGATTTTAACTGTGGTTTGAAAGCTTATCGTTGGGAAGTAACGCAAAATATCGAATTGTATGGTGATATGCACCGTTATATTCCTGTTTTAGCGAAAAATGCGGGATATTCGAAAATTATTGAGAAAAAAGTAAAACATCAAGCGCGTAAATATGGTGTTTCAAAATTTGGAGCAAATCGTTTTGTAAATGGTTTCTTGGATTTGATTACACTTTTCTTTGCGTCAAGGTTTGGGAATAAACCAATGCATATTTTCGGTTTATTGGGTACATTGATGTTTATTTTAGGGTTTTTCGCTTCATTTTATTTAGGAATCGAGAAATTATATAAAGTTTATATTTCCCATACACCAGCCAGATTAATCACAGATAGTCCTTATTTTTATATTTCGTTAGTTTTTATGATTTTAGGAACGCAATTATTTTTGGCGGGATTTTTGGGCGAGTTAATTGTTCGTAATAATCGCGAAAAACAATTGTATTTAGTTCAAAAAGAATTGAATTTAAACTAATTAAATAACCAACTGCTATGAAGAAAATATTTTTATTAGGATTTTTAGGTTTAGTTGCAACTTCGTGTTCATCATCAATTGATGGAGAAGGTGCTGCAACGGCTCAAAAAGAATATACAGCTGATAATATCAAAGATTTGAGCGTTTCGTGTAATTGTAATGTTATTTTAGTTCCGGGGAATAAATCTGGAGTTAAAGTAGAATCGCATCAAAATATTATTGACAATTTAGAAGTTGAAGCAAAAAATAATGCGGTTACAATCAAAGAAAAATCAAATGTAGACCATTATAGCGCCTACGATTTGTACGTTTATGTGACACGAGATTTAGAAAAGATTGATGTAAATAAACAAACTTCTTTGACTACTTCTGGAACATTGAATGTCGATAAATTGACAATGAATGCGAAGGATCAAGCAAGAATTAATCAAACTTTTTTGATTACAAACAACTTTGATTTGAAAGCAGATGATCAATCTAATATTATGTTAGAAGGAACTGCTGGAACTATGAAAGTGAAAGCTTATGGCGAAGCACAATTGAATTTATTCAAATACGAGGTCAATGAAGCTAATTTTACGACTGATGATAACGCTTTATTAGACATCAATGCACGCCAAACCTTATATGGTTCTGCAAAAGGAAACTCAATTGTAAATTTTATGGGCGATCCTAATAAGGATACAAAAATTGCCGACCGCGCCCAAGTATTAAAAAAATAAAAGATAAGAATGACTTCAAGTTTAGATAATGCTAAATTATGGCTTTCTGACGCTTATGATGCGGAAACAAGAAAAGCTGTTCAAGATTTAATTGATAATAATCCAACCGAATTAGACGATTCTTTTTATAAAAACCTTGAGTTTGGAACAGGAGGAATGCGTGGTATAATGGGTGTTGGAACAAATCGTTTAAACAAATATACACTTGGTGCAGCGACGCAAGGTTTAGCAAATTATATCAATCAACAATTTCTGAATAAAGAGAAAAAAGTTGCGATTGCGTACGATGTTCGTCACAATTCGGATACGTTTGCAAAAATGGTTACCGATGTTTTGACTGCGAATGGAATCAACGTTTATTTGTTTGAATCTTTTCGCCCAACGCCAGAATTGTCTTTTACAGTTCGTCATTTAGGTTGTGATGCTGGAATTGTGTTGACAGCTTCCCACAATCCTCCGATTTACAATGGTTACAAAGTTTATTGGAATGATGGAGCGCAAATTGTTCCGCCACAAGATGGAGAAATTATTAATGAAGTAAATAATGTAAAAGTAGAAGAAATCAAATTTCAAGGTAACGATGCATTGTTAACGTATATAGGTAAAGAAATTGATGAAGCTTTTATTGATGCATGTGTAGCGAACGGAAGTTTTACACAAGATGGTAAGGAAGATATAAAAATTGTTTTTACTTCTATTCACGGAACTGCCGTTGCAATTACGCCAAAAGCTTTTGATAAAGCTGGTTTTACTCAAGTTCATCAAGTTGCTGAACAAGCAATTCCAAGTGGAGATTTCCCAACAGTAAAATCGCCAAATCCAGAAGAACCAGAGGCTTTGACTATGGCAGTTACTTTAGCGAATGAAATTGGTGCTGATGTTGTGATTGGAACAGATCCTGATGCGGATCGTGTAGGTGTTGCAACGCGTAACAATGAAGGTGAAATTGTTTTATTAAATGGTAACCAAATGAATACTGTTTTGGCTTATTATTTATTAGAAAAATGGCAAAAATCGGGGAAATTAGTTGGAAATGAATTTATCGGATCGACAATCGTAACGTCTGATATTTTCTATGATATTGCTGCGAAATTCAATGTTGATTGTAAAGTAGGATTAACAGGTTTCAAATGGATTGCTGATATGATTCGCAAATTCGAAGGCAAAGAAAGTTTTGTTGGAGGAGGAGAAGAATCATTCGGATTTATGGTTGGAGACTTTATCCGTGATAAAGATTCTGTTACAACAGCTTTATTGGTTTCTGAAATTGCTGCTGTACAAAAAGCAAAAGGAAGTTCTCTGTACAATAAATTAATGGAAATCTATCTTGAAATCGGAAAAGCATATCAAGAAGATTTAATTAGTATTGTAAAACCTGGAAAAGAAGGTGCAGAGTTAATTGCTAAAATGATGGTTGAATTTAGATCAAATCCTCCAAAAGAATTAGCAGGATCTAAAGTTGTTCGTGTAAAAGATTTTCAATCTTCTATCGACAAAGATTTAATTTCTGGTGAAGAAAAAGCGATTGAGATACCAAAGTCAAATGTATTGATTTTCTATACAGAGGATGGAAGTAAAGTAGCTTGTCGTCCTTCTGGAACAGAACCAAAGATTAAATATTATTTCTCTGTAAATGCTTCACTTTCTAACAAAGAAGATTATCCAGCTGTTCAACAAACGTTGTTAGCGAAAATCGATTTATTGAAAGAAGATTTTAGCAAATAATCATTCAAGAATAAATATTAAAATAAATAGAAAATGGCCGTCAATTTTGACAGCCATTTTTTATATGATTAAATTTTTAATGTTAGAAAAACATCGAAAATAGATAATAAAATCCTGTTGCAATAAGTGCAGAAACTGGAATTGTCAAAATCCAAGCCCATAATAAACTAATTGTAACTCCCCAACGAACGGCAGAAACTCTTTTTACCATTCCAACACCAATAATAGATCCTGTGATCACGTGAGTTGTAGAAACTGGCATTTTGATATGTTCAGTAAAAAATAATGTAATAGCTGAAGCTGTTTGAGCAGTGAAACCTTCGATAGGAGTAATTTTTGTAATTTTATTTCCCATCGTTTTTAGGATTTTCATTCCGCCACCTAAAGTTCCTAAAGCAATTGCAGAGAAACACATAATCGGAACCCAATCGTGAATATCAGTACTACTTGTTGTGATGAACCAATGCTTCCAATTGAAAACATCATTCAAAATCCAATCATTCATATCCGTATTAACAATTGCAGTTTGATTAGCAAGTAAAGCAAACGTGATCACTCCCATTACTTTTTGAGAATCATTCAAACCATGACCAATACTCAACATCGCAGAAGAAACTAATTGCAATTTCTTGAACCAAGCATCTGCTTTATGTGGTTTTGCATTTCGACAAAGATTCAGCGTGATGATGTAAATAACATTACCAGCGACTAAACCAATAATTGGTGCAACCAAAATAAAAGCGATAATCGTTAAGATAATCGTACTGTTAATAGCAGAAAAATCATAACCTGTTGCAGCTAATGCACCTCCAGCTAAACCACCAATCAAGGTGTGAGATGAAGAGGAAGGGATTCCTAATTTCCAAGTTAAAATATTCCAAGTGATTGCTGCAGAAAGCGCCGCCATAACAACGATAGATGGATTGGATCCAAATGCGACGACAACATCTTCTTTAATAATTTTTGCGATTGTGTCTGCAACTCCAAATTCTCCAATGATAAATTTGGCAATGAAGAAAGCAACAAAATTGAAGAATGCAGCCCATATAACGGCTTGAATAGGAGTTAAAACCTTTGTAGTAACAACCGTTGCAATAGAGTTTGCGGCATCGTGAAAACCATTTAAGAAATCAAATAAAATGGCTAAGCCGATAATGATAAATAATACAGTTAATTGCATGGCGCAAATTTAAAACTTTATTAAACTTATCATTTATCAATTTCGAAAATTATTTCAAAAATAAAAAAGGAGCTAATAAAAGCTCCTAAATATTAATGATATTGATTGTTATTTTTAAACAAATAATGTTACGATGTAGTAGATTAATGCAGCTAATAATGCAGAGACTGGGATAGTAAGAACCCACGCCCAAAGTAAACTGATTGTAACTCCCCAACGAACTGCAGATACACGTTTCGTTAAACCTACACCAATAATAGAACCTGTAATTGTATGCGTTGTAGAAACTGGAATTCCGAAATGCTCAGAAATATAAAGCGTCATTGCTCCAGAAGTTTCAGCAACTACACCTTCCAATGGCGTTACTTTTGTAATTTTAGAACCCATCGTTTTGATGATTTTCCATCCACCACCCATTGTACCTAATGCGATAACAACAAACGATGTAATAGGAACCCACATCCAATGCGCTACGAAATACTGGAATTTATCTTCTGCTTGTACATAAGCCGGATCAAAATCGACATTAATGTGATAAAAGATAACCGCTGCTCCAATAATACCCATTACTTTTTGCGCATCATTCATACCATGTCCTAAAGAGAAAAGAGCAGAAGAAACTAATTGTAATTTCTTGAACCACCATTCTGCTTTTGCAGGTTTGGCTCTTTTGCAAATATGAAGCGTGATTATGGTTAATATCGAGGCGATAATCATACCAATTAATGGTGCTAATACGATAAAGCAAATAATTGGAATTACTTTTTTGTAAACAATTACATCTTCTCCACCAGCAGAAAAACCACCGGCGTGAGCTAATGCAGCTCCAATGAAACCACCAATTAATGTATGAGAAGAAGAAGAAGGAATACCAAACTTCCATGTTAATAAGTTCCAAGAAATTGCAGCGATAATTCCAGCTAAAATAACTTCTAGTGTAATAAAATGCTCGTTAATCGACTTTGCAATAGTGTTACCAATCTTAAATTCTCCAATCCAATAAACTGAAATAAAGTAAGCAGCAAAGTTGAATGCGGCAGCCCAAAGTACAGCTTGAAAAGGCGTTAAAACCTTAGTTGCAACAATTGTAGCAATTGAGTTTGCGGCGTCGTGAAAACCATTAATATAATCAAAAACAAAAGCTAAGACGATAATAGTAATCAATAACATTCCTGGCGTAGACGATAACATGCTCGAAAACGCTGAAAAAAAATCTGTCATAATCTTTTAGATTAAGTTTTGGTTATGAATGTTTTACCGCTACAGCTTCCAATACGTTAGCAACACTTTTACACTTGTCTGTTGCAGATTCTAATGAAGATAAAACCTCCTTATACTTGATGATATTTTTAACATCAGTTTCGTTTTCGAAAATTTCCTGAACTGCTTTATCAAAAATACGATCCGATTTATTTTCTAATTTATTGATTCGTTCACATATTTCGTAAATACGATTTACGTTTCTCAAATCTTTCAATTGCTCAATTCCCTCTCCGATTAATTGACAAGCCTCTAAGTTAACAGCTGTAATTTTGCGGATAGATTTTGTAATTTTATCTACTTGATAAATATTGATACGATTCGCTGCTCCATTTAAATTATCTGCAACATAATCGATAGATTTTACTAATTGATAAATATCTTCTCTGTCAAAAGGTGTGATAAAGTTTTTGCTTAACTCTAAATTTGTTTTTTGAGTAAGATATTCAATTTTGCTTTCTATCTTAGAAATTTGCGCGATGTAATCTTCGCGTTCTTCAACTGGAGCGTTTACACATTCATGTAACAATTCAGCTAATTTGATTAAACTTTTTGAAGCTTCCTCGAACAAAGGATAGAATACTTTATCCTTCGGAGTAAATAATTTAAAAAATGAGTTTACCGACATTCAATAATGTTTTGAAGTGCAAAATTAATTTTTCTAATGTAAAATTAACATTAAATAAATATTATGCGAACGTTTTTATTAAAATATATCGATAATTATATGATATTCAGATTAATTAAAAATACGAAAAGTTATTAGCTTAGAGAAAAATAATATAGGATAAAGTTTTAATAAATTTTGTTGTCAATAGATGTAGATAAGATACTATCACTTATCAAAAATTAGGTTTATTGATAATTTACTTGTTTTGTTATTCTTGAATTAAAATTCTGTAAAATATAGTTTATAATTCTTTAAAAAATTATAAATCAATGTAAAATAAATCCATTATTATTTGTTTTTGTATAAATTATTTGTAGTTTTGCATGCCCAAAAAATGGGTTTAATCCAAATTTAAAAGGAAATTTAATTAGTATGCCAACAATTCAACAATTAGTTAGAAAAGGTAGAAAAAAACTAACCAAGAAGAGTAAATCGGCTGCATTGGAATCATGTCCACAACGCCGCGGTGTTTGTACACGTGTTTACACTACAACTCCTAAGAAACCTAACTCAGCAATGCGTAAAGTTGCTCGTGTTAGATTAACAAACGGGAAAGAAGTTAACGCGTACATCGGTGGTGAAGGTCATAATCTTCAAGAGCACTCGATAGTATTGGTTAGAGGAGGTAGAGTTAAAGATTTACCAGGTGTGCGTTACCACATTGTACGTGGAGCGTTAGATACTGCGGGAGTAAACGGACGTACTCAACGTAGAAGTAAGTATGGAGCGAAACGTCCTAAAGATGCTAAAAAATAAATTTAAGGTAAGATGAGAAAGACAAGAGCTAAAAAAAGACCTTTACTTCCAGATCCTAAATTTAATGATCAGTTAGTAACTCGTTTCGTAAACAACTTAATGTACGACGGAAAAAAATCTGTAGCATTCAAAATTTTCTATGATGCGTTAGAAATCGTAGATTCTCGTAAAGAAGATGCAGAAAAAACTTCATTAGACATTTGGAAAGAAGCATTATCTAATGTAATGCCTCACGTAGAAGTACGTTCTCGCCGTGTTGGTGGAGCTACATTCCAAATTCCAATGGAAATTCGTCCAGACCGTAAAATTTCAACAGCAATGAAATGGTTAATCAAATATTCTCGTAACAGAAACGAGAAATCGATGGCTCAAAAATTAGCTGGAGAAATTATTGCAGCTGCTAAAGAGGAAGGATCTGCCGTTAAAAAACGTCAAGATACTCACAAAATGGCAGAAGCTAACAAAGCATTCTCTCACTTTAGATTCTAATACAAGATGGCAAGAGATTTAAAATACACAAGAAACATTGGTATTGCTGCTCACATCGATGCAGGAAAAACTACAACGACAGAGCGTATCTTATTCTATTCAGGTAAGAATCACAAAATTGGAGAAACTCACGAAGGATCAGCTACAACTGACTGGATGGAGCAAGAAGCTGAAAGAGGTATTACAATTACTTCTGCAGCTGTAACAGTAGATTGGACATTCCCAACAGAACAAGGTAAACCATTACCAGACGCTAAAGGGTACCACTTTAATATTATCGACACTCCTGGTCACGTTGACTTTACAGTAGAGGTAAACCGTTCTTTACGTGTTTTAGATGGTTTAGTTTTCTTATTCTCAGCAGTAGATGGAGTTGAACCTCAATCTGAAACAAACTGGCGTTTAGCAGATAACTATAAAGTTCCTCGTTTAGGTTTCGTTAACAAAATGGACCGTCAAGGAGCTGACTTCTTAAATGTATGTCGTCAAGTACGTGAAATGTTAGGGTCAAATGCTGTTCCTATTGTATTACCAATCGGTGACGAAGCAGACTTTAAAGGAGTTGTAGATTTAATTAAAAACCGTGCAATTGTATGGCATGATGAGAATCATGGTTCTACATTTGATGTTGTTGAAATCCCAGCTGATATGGTTGACGATGTAAGACAATTCCGTGGTCAATTAATTGAAGAAGTAGCTGCGTATGACGAGAACTTATTAGAGAAGTACATGGAGGACGAAAACTCTATTACTGAAGAAGAAGTTCACGCTGCATTACGTGCTGCAACATTAGATATGTCTATCATCCCAATGACTTGTGGATCTTCGTTCAAAAACAAAGGTGTACAATTCATGTTAGATGCTGTATGTCGTTACTTACCATCACCAAGTGATAAAGAAGCGATCCCAGGAACTGACCCAAAAACTGACGAGCCTATCTCAAGAAAACCTTCAGTTGATGAGCCATTCGCAGCATTAGCATTCAAAATTGCTACTGACCCATTCGTAGGTCGTTTAGCATTCTTCCGTGCTTATTCAGGTGGATTAGACGCTGGATCTTACGTATTAAATACTCGTTCTGGTAACAAAGAACGTATTTCTCGTATCTTCCAAATGCACGCTAACAAACAAGAGCCTATCGAGAGAATCGAAGCAGGTGATATTGGAGCTGCAGTAGGTTTCAAAGATATCAAAACAGGAGATACTTTATGTGATGAAAAAGCCCCTATCGTATTAGAGTCTATGGACTTCCCAGATCCAGTAATTGGTATCGCAGTTGAGCCTAAAACGAAAGCTGACGTTGATAAATTAGGTATGGCTTTAGCTAAATTAGCTGAAGAAGATCCAACATTCCAAGTAAAAACTGATGAGGCTTCTGGTCAAACAGTTATTTCTGGTATGGGTGAGTTACACTTAGATATCATCGTTGACCGTTTAAAACGTGAATTTAAAGTAGAGGTTAACCAAGGTGAGCCTCAAGTAGAGTACAAAGAATCATTCTCTCGTCCAGCTAATCACCGTGAGGTTTACAAAAAACAATCAGGTGGTCGTGGTAAATTTGCTGATATCGTTTTCGAAATGGGACCAGCAGATGAAGGAAAAGTAGGTTTAGAATTCGTTTCAGAAATTAAAGGTGGTAACGTTCCTAAAGAATTTATCCCTTCTATTGAGAAAGGTTTTAAAGCTGCAATGAAGAATGGACCTTTAGCAGGATTCGAAATGGATTCGTTAAAAGTTACTTTAAAAGATGGATCTTTCCACCCTGTGGATTCTGACCAATTATCTTTCGAGTTAGCTGCTCAAATGGGTTACAAAGCTGCTGCAAAAGCCGCTGGTGCTCAAATCTTAGAGCCTATCATGAAGTTAGAGGTTTTAACTCCAGAAGAAAACATGGGTGATATTGTAGGTGACTTAAACCGTCGTCGTGGTCAAGTATCAGGAATGGATGATAGAAATAACGCTAAAGTTATTAAAGCTATGGTTCCATTAGCAGAAATGTTCGGATATGTAACTTCATTACGTACATTATCTTCTGGTCGTGCTACATCTACAATGGAATTCGATCACTACGCTCCAGCACCAACAAACGTGTCTGAAGCTGTAATCGCTAAAGCAAAAGGTAACGCTTAATTCAAGAAAAATGAGTCAAAAAATTAGAATAAAATTAAAATCTTACGATTATTCTTTAGTTGATAAATCAGCTGAAAAAATCGTAAAAACTGTAAAAGCTACAGGAGCTGTTGTTAATGGACCAATTCCATTACCAACTCACAAAAGAATCTTTACAGTTTTAAGATCTCCACACGTTAACAAAAAATCTCGCGAGCAATTTCAATTATCAGCTCACAAAAGATTATTAGACATTTATTCTTCTTCATCTAAAACAGTTGATGCTTTAATGAAGTTAGAATTACCTAGTGGTGTTGAAGTAGAAATTAAAGTATAGTTAGCTGTATTTTAAATAAATATAAACCCTGAGACGTGCACATCTCAGGGTTTTTTTATGAATTGCTATTAAGAATGCTTTGATTGATATTTTTCGCTGTTTGTAAACTTTTGAAAAATAATCAATTGAAAGTTTGTTGTTTACAAATTAATTCATACATTTGCATGCTAATTTTAGAGAAGATCTCTAGTGGTCGAAAGTCCACATTCTCTGAAATATTAAACAAATTATTAACATATTTTAATCAAATGTCAGGTATCATTGGTAAAAAAATCGCGATGACTAGCTTATTTGATGAGAACGGGAAAAATATTCCTGTGACAATCGTAGAGGCTGGGCCATGTGTGGTTACTCAAGTCAGAACCGTAGAGAAAGATGGGTACGTTGCTGCTCAACTTGGTTTCGATGACGCAAAAGAAAAAAACACGACTAATGCTTTAAAAGGTCACTTTAAAAAAGCAGGAACGACTCCAAAGAGAAAGTTAGTTGAGTTTTACGGTGAAGAATTCGTGAACTCTTTAACTCTAGGAGGAGAAGTTAACGTTGAATTATTCAACGAAGGAGAATTTGTAAGTATTACAGGTACTTCAAAAGGAAAAGGTTTCCAAGGTGTTGTTAAACGTCATGGTTTCGGTGGGGTAGGTCAAGCTACACACGGTCAACATAACCGTTTAAGAGCTCCAGGTTCTATCGGTGCTGGTTCAGATCCATCTCGTGTATTCAAAGGAATGCGTATGGCTGGAAGAATGGGTGGTAAACAAGTTACTGTTCAGAACTTAAAAGTACTTAAAGTGGATACTGAGAAAAATCTTTTAATTGTTAAAGGTGCTATCCCAGGTCCTAAAAATTCATACGTAATCGTTAGAAGATGGAAGTAGTAGTATTAAACATCAAAGGTCAAGAAACTGGAAGAACAGTATCTTTAGACGAGGCAGTTTTCGGAATTGAGCCTTCTACACACACAGTGTACTTAGAAGTTAAACAATATTTAGCAGCTCAACGCCAAGGAACGCACAAAGCAAAAGAAAGAGCTGAGATTGCGGGATCAACTCGTAAAATCAAAAAGCAAAAAGGAACAGGTACAGCTCGTGCTGGTTCTATCAAATCTCCAGTGTTTAGAGGAGGAGGTAGAGTTTTCGGACCACGTCCAAGAAACTACTCTTTCAAATTAAACAAAGCACAAAAGAGATTAGCTAAAAAATCAGTTTTATCACAAAAGTTAGCTGAGAATGAAATCAAAGTTGTTGAAAACTTTTCTTTCGAAGCTCCAAGAACTAAAGAGTTCAAAACTGTTTTAACTGATTTAGGATTAGAGAACACAAAATCATTATTCGTATTAGGTGAATCTAATAGCAATGTATATTTATCTTCTCGTAACTTACAAAAAGTTAAAGTTGTTACAACTGAGGAATTAAATGTATTTGATTTAATCAATGCTTCTCAAATCGTATTTTTAGAAGGTTCTTTAGCAACAGTTCAAGAAAATTTAACAAAATAAGACGAAGAAAATGGGAATCATAATTAAACCAGTAATTTCAGAAAAAGCAACTAATAACAGTGAGTTGTTAGGGCAATATTCGTTTTATGTAGACACAAAAGCTAACAAAATTCAAATTAAAGAAGCTGTAGAAAAAACTTACGGTGTATCTGTAGTTTCTGTTAGTACTTTAGTATCTGCTCCAAAAGTAAAAACTCGTTACACAAAAACAGGTTTTCAAACTGGAAAAACAAATAAGTTGAAAAAAGCGATCGTTAGCTTAGCTGAAGGTCAAGAAATAGAGTTGTTCGGATAATTTAAGAATTAAAAAATGTCAGTAAGAAAATTAAAACCTATCACCCCGGGACAACGTTTTAGAGTGGTTAATGAATTTGCGGCAGTAGATAAAAATGCTAAGCCAGAAAAGACATTAGTTGAAGGAAAATCTAAATCGGGTGGACGTAACAACACTGGTAAAATGACAATGCGTTATATCGGTGGTGGACACAAACAAAAATATCGTATCATCGACTTCAAACGTGATAAAGAAGGTGCTGCAACTGTAGAATCTGTACAATACGATCCAAACAGAACTGCATTCATCGCTTTATTATCTTACGAAGATGGTGAAAAACGTTACATTATTGCTCAAAATGGTTTGAAAGCTGGACAAGTAATTGTTTCAGGTGAAAACGTAGAACCAGAAGTAGGTAATGCTATGAAGCTTAAAAATATGCCATTAGGTACAGTAATCTCTTGTATTGAATTACGTCCAGGGCAAGGAGCAGTTATGGCAAGAAGTGCAGGTACTTATGCTCAATTAGTTGCGCGTGATGGTAAATATGCTATCGTTAAGTTACCAAGTGGTGAATCAAGAATGATTTTAGTGGAGTGTAAAGCAACAGTAGGTGTTGTTTCTAACACAGACCATCAGTTAGAAGTTTCTGGTAAAGCTGGTCGTTCTAGATGGCAAGGTCGTCGTCCAAGAACTCGTCCAATGGTTATGAACCCTGTAGATCACCCAATGGGTGGTGGTGAAGGTCGTGCGACAGGAGGTATCCCTCGTTCTCGTAACGGTATTCCAGCGAAAGGTTACAAAACTCGTGACAAGAAGAAAGCGTCTAACAAATATATTGTTGAAAGAAGAAAAAAATAATTTATGGCACGTTCATTAAAAAAAGGACCATTCATCCACTATAAATTAGAAAAGAAAGTTCTTGCTAACGTAGAAAGCGGTAGCAAAAACGTGATCAAAACATGGTCAAGAGCATCAATGATTTCTCCTGATTTTGTTGGTCAAACAATCGCAGTACACAACGGAAAGCAATTTATTCCTGTTTATGTTACTGAGAATATGGTAGGTCATAAATTAGGTGAGTTCGCTCCTACACGTACTTTTAGAGGTCATGCCGGAGCTAAAAACAAAGGAAAAAAATAGTAAAGGGCCATGGGATCTAGAAAAAGATTAAGTAACGAAAGAATCAAAGAAGCTAACAAGCAGGTAGCTTTTGCGAAATTAAATAATGTTCCTACTTCTCCTCGTAAGATGAGATTAGTAGTAGATATTATCCGTGGAGTTGAAATTCAAAAAGCTTTAGGTATTTTAAAATATACTAAAAACCACGCTTCAATCCGTTTAGAGAAATTGTTATTAAGCGCTATCGCTAACTGGCAAATCAAAAATGAAGGAGCTGATGTTGAAGAAGCTGGATTATATGTTAAAGAAATCTCTGTTGATAGTGCACGTCAATTAAAAAGAATTCGTACTGCACCTCAAGGTAGAGCACATAGAATCAGAAAACGTTCAAACCATGTAACTTTGGTTTTAGGAACTAAAGAAGATAAACAAAAAGTACAAGATTAAGAATATGGGACAAAAAACTAATCCAATCGGAAATCGTTTAGGAATCATCAGAGGATGGGATTCTAACTGGTACGGTGGAAATGATTACGGTGATAAAATTGCAGAAGATGCAAAAATTCGTACTTATTTAAGAGCACGTTTGTCTAAAGCCGGAGTTTCTCGTATTTACATCGATCGTACTTTAAAATTAGTTACAGTAACTGTAACTACTGCTCGTCCAGGTATCATTATTGGTAAAGGTGGACAAGAAGTTGACAAATTAAAAGAAGAGTTAAAGAAAATCACTGGTAAAGAGGTTCAAATTAACATCTTCGAAATTAAGAGACCAGAATTAGATGCAATCTTAGTAGGGGATAGTATCGCTCGTCAAATTGAGAATCGTATTTCTTACCGTCGTGCTATTAAAATGGCAATTCAATCAGCAATGAGAATGAACGCAGAAGGAATCAAAGTTCAAATCTCTGGTCGTTTAAACGGTGCAGAGATGGCACGTTCTGAAACTTATAAAGATGGACGTATTCCTTTGTCTACATTCCGTGCAGACATTGATTACCACATTTCAGAAGCTCATACAACTTATGGTCGTTTAGGGATCAAAGTATGGATCATGAAAGGTGAGGTATATGGTAAGAGAGAATTATCTCCTTTAGTTGGATTACAGAAAAAACAAAAAAAGTCTGACAACAACAGAAAGGGAGGTGAAAGATCTAATAATAGAAAGCGATAATTTAGTTTAACAACTAACATAAAGAATTAAGTAGATATGTTATCACCGAGAAGAGTAAAGTTTAGAAAAACCCAAAAAGGTAAGATGAAAGGTGTTTCTCACAGAGGAACTCAATTAGCTTACGGGACTTTCGGGATCAAATCTTTAGACGAAGCGTTTATTACAGCACGTCAAATCGAGGCAGCTCGTATTGCTGCAACTCGTTTCATGAAGAGAGAGGGTCAATTATGGATTAAAATATTTCCAGATAAACCAATTACTAAGAAACCAGCAGAGGTACGTATGGGTAAAGGTAAAGGTGCACCAGAATATTGGGTAGCTCCTGTACAACCAGGTCGTATCTTATTCGAAGTAGGAGGTGTGCCAGTAGAGGTTGCAACTGAAGCATTGCGTTTAGCAGCTCAGAAGTTACCTGTTAAGACTAAGTTTATCGTTGCACGTGATTTCCAAAATTAATAATTTCAAAAATTAAGAAAAAATGAAAGCAGCAGATATTAGAAATCTAAGTGTTGAGGAGTTACAAGCTAAAATAGCTGAAGAACAAGCGAACTACGATCAATTAAAATTGACAAACGCTGTTTCTCCTGTAGCAAATCCAATCGGTATTAGAGACTTACGCAGAACAATTGCTCGTTTGAATACCGTGTTAAACGAAAAACAATCATAACAGTAATCTGTAACTGATGGAAAGAAAATTAAGAAAAGAAAGAGTAGGTTTAGTTACATCAAACAAAATGGAAAAAACCATTGTTGTAGCTGAAACTAAGAAGCAAAAGCACCCATTCTATGGGAAATTCGTTTTAAAAACGAAGAAATATACAGCGCACGACGAAAATAACGAGTGTAACGAAGGTGACACAGTGCGTATCATGGAGACTCGTCCTTTGTCTAAAAACAAAAGATGGAGATTAGTAGAAATCATTGAAAGAGCTAAATAAGATAAGTTATGTTACAACAAGAATCTAGATTAAAAGTTGCAGATAACACAGGAGCTCGTGAAGCATTAGTAATCCGCGTTTTAGGTGGTACTAAAAGAAGATACGCATCAGTAGGTGACAAAATCGTAGTTGCGATCAAAGAAGCTACACCTTCAGGAAACGTTAAAAAAGGTGCTGTATCAAAAGCTGTTGTAGTTAGAACTAAAAAAGAAGTTCGTAGAAAAGACGGTTCATATATCCGTTTCGACGATAATGCATGTGTATTATTGAACACTCAAGGAGAAATGCGTGGTACTCGTGTATTCGGTCCAGTTGCTCGTGAGTTACGTGATAAAGAATATATGAAAATTGTATCATTAGCCCCAGAGGTATTATAATAGAACAACATGGCAAAGTTAAAAATTAAAAAAGGAGACAAAGTAGTCGTTTTATCAGGATCTAACAAAGGTCAAACTGGTACTGTGTTACGCGTATTCCCTGACAAAGCTAAAGCTATCGTTGAAGGGGTTAATATTGCAAAAAAACGTGTAAAGCCAAGCGCACAAAATCCACAAGGTGGAGTTGTTGAAAAAGAAGCTCAAATCTATTTATGTAAATTGGCTTTAGTAGATCCAGAAACTGGGAAAGCAACGAAAGTAGCGATCAAAGAAGAAGGAGGGAAAAAAGTAAGAATTGCTAAAAAATCAGGAAAAGCTATCTAAGATGAGTACAACAACATACACACCTCGTCCGCAGGTTAAATATAAAGAAGAGATTGTAGCTGCTCTTAAAGAAGAGTTCGGATACAAATCTATTATGCAAGTTCCTAAATTAGAGAAAATTGTTTTATCTCAAGGTTTAGGTGCGGCTACAGCTGACAAAAAAATCGTTGATTACGCTATCGAAGAGTTAGAATTAATCACTGGTCAAAAAGCAGTAGGAACAATTTCTAAGAAAGATGAAGCAGCTTTCAAATTACGTAAAGGAATGCCAATTGGTGCTAAAGTAACTTTACGTGGTGAGAAAATGTACGAATTCTTAGATCGTTTAGTATCTGCAGCTTTACCACGTGTACGTGACTTTAGCGGTATTTCTTCTACAGGTTTCGACGGTAGAGGTAACTATAACTTAGGTATCAAAGAGCAAATTATCTTCCCAGAAATTAATATTGATAAAATCAAGAAAATTCAAGGTTTAGATATTACCTTTGTAACTTCAGCGAACACAGATAAAGAAGCAAAAGCTTTATTATCTAAATTCGGATTACCATTTACTAAAGAAAAATAAGAAGTCATGGCTAAAGAATCAATGAAAGCGCGTGAGCGCAAAAGAGAAGCATTAGTTGCTAAATATGCTGCGAAACGTCAAGCTTTATTAGAAGCTGGTGACTACGAAGCATTACAAAAATTACCTAAAAACGCTTCTCCTGTACGTTTACACAACCGTTGTAAATTAACAGGTCGTCCAAGAGGATACATGAGAACTTTCGGGATCTCTCGTGTAACTTTCCGCGAAATGGCGAACGAAGGGTTAATCCCAGGTGTTAAAAAAGCGTCTTGGTAATTTACCAATAGCTTTAGAAATATTAAATCCTTACTCTTTATTGAGTAAGGATTTTTTTGTTTTTGTAAGGTTTATATTTCTTTGATCAATTCCCTAAAATCAGCTATGTAATTTGGCTGAAGACAAAAATCTGAATTGTTGTAAATTTTATAATTTAAACCAGCATCTTTTGCTGAATTAATTCCGGTGAGTGAATCTTCGATAACTAAAACTTCTTCCTTTTGCTTTTCGCATAATGATAAAGCTTTTAAATAAGGTTCTGCATTTGGTTTGCCTTTTGAAACATCATCTGCTGAAATAGTGTGATCAAAATAGGAATGAAGTTTTAATTGTTGAAAAGCATACTTAATTTGTCTTCTAGAGGAATTGGAAACAAGAACAATTTGAATTTGATTGGCTTTTAAATGTTCCAACATCTCAGCAACGTGGTCATTTAATTGTACAAACTGATGAAAGTTTTCGACATAAAATTTTTCTGTCCAATCGATTATTTCCTCGTACAAATGATTTGTAAAGCGTTGCTGATTTTCTAACATCAATTGGATTGCTTCATTTGTTGTGAAATTCATTCCGTCATTTTCTACCAAACATATCGTATCCAACCGATATATTTTAATGACTTCATCAAACATCAGCTCCCATAATTGTTGACTATTTACGATTACCCCATCAAAATCAAAAAAGATGGCATTTATTTTCTTTCCCATGTGATATTTTCATAAGATGCATTCCAAAACTGAAATTCTAATTCGCTTGCTTTGACAAAAGCTTCTAGCATTTGTTCTTTTATTTTTTCAGTTGCTCCTTCTGCAATCTTATCAACATAACTTTTCGCTTTTTTTACACCTTCACCAAATTCATCTCCACTATAGGTCTCAATCCATTTTTGATATGGATTATTTTCTTTTGTTTGATTTTTGATGATTTCATCACCAACTTCTTTATAAATCCAAAAGCAAGGCAAAACAGCAGCTAATGCAATTTCAATAGGTTCGAATGCAGCTGTACTTTTTAAGAAATGTGAATAATGGTGACAAACAGGTTGTGTTTCGATGATGATGTTTTGCGATAATCCAAAATCCTCAAAATAGGATTCGTGTAAAGCACGTTCAACAATTAATGCATTTTTTCCGAATTCGAAAAAGTCAATGGCTTGTTGATTGTCTTCAGATTTTGATCCAATGGCAGCTAATACTCGCCCAAAATGTTCCAAATATTTTGCATCTTGTAACATGTAAAACTGAAATTTCTCTATTGGTAATGACCCATTTTGCAATTCAATTATAAAAGGCATATTTAGAATATCATTGTAAATAGGCGCGATGGTTTCCCAAGCTTTAGTTGTGAATGTCATAGGTTTTTAATTTTTGTGGATTAAATAAATGATTAAGAGGTCCATTTCCTTTTCCAATTGTTAGGTCTTTACTTCCTAATATTGCTTGTTCAACATATTCTTGTGCTAGTTGTACACTTTGTGTGAGTGAAACCCCCAAAGCTAAATTACACGCAATTGCAGAAGATAGTGTGCAGCCTGAACCATGCGTATTTTTTGTCTCTATTTTTTGAGAGGTATAACTTTGTACAGGTTGTTCTTTTTGAAATAAATAACTGATAATTTTTTCTTGCTGAAGATGTCCGCCTTTTAATAAAAGATTCTGACAACCTAAATTTAAAATCGTTTCTCCATAAGAAAGCATCAATTCAGCAGAATCAATTTTATGATTTACCAAAATACTTGCTTCATCAAGATTTGGCGTGATAAGCGTGGCCAAAGGAAAAAGCTTTTCTATGCAAGCTTCAAGTGTTTCTTCTTTGATTAACCGATGTCCACTTGTCGCAACCATGACAGGGTCATAAACAATCGGTCTATTGTAATTTTTTAATTCCTCTGAAATGATATGAACCAATTCAACACTATGAACCATTCCAATTTTTATTGCATCAGGATAAATATCCTCTAATATGGATTGAATTTGTTCACGAATTGCTTGTGCAGGAATTTCGTAAATATTTTGTACGCCTTGTGTATTTTGAACAGGCAAGGCTGTCAATACATTTGTTGCATAACAGCCATGAGCGGAAATTGTTTTGGTATCAGCTTGTATGCCAGCGCCACCGCTTCCGTCAAATCCGGCAATTGTTAAGACACTATATGCTTTTTGGATGGTATTCATTTTCGTTAATAATTTGTTTTAAAATTTGGGCAGATTTTTTTGGATTTTTGCTTCCGCAAATTGCAGAAACAATTGCAACACTATCTGCACCGGCTTGTATGATTTTAGCAATATTACTTTCATTAATTCCGCCAATTGCAATCAATGGTTTTGATGTTTTAGTTTTCAAAAATTTTAATCCTTCAAAACCCCATTCAGTAATCGTATTGGTTTTTGTTGGAGTCGAAAATATTGGACTTACCCCTAAATGATGTACATATTTCATTTCATCATCATTCAACTGTTTGATAATTTCTAAAGACCAACCAATATTTTTTAGAGCTTGTGCATTTTTGTGAATTTCAGAAGGTAATATATCTGACTGCCCGACATGTATTCCCCAAGGATTAACAGCGGTTGCGACTTCTAATGAATCGTTAATAATCAAAGGGATATTGTAGTGGTCCGTAATTTTTTTTAATATTGTAGCTTTTGAAATATACTCGCTGACAGTGCAATTTTTTTCCCGAAGCTGAATGATATCAACCCCACCTATAATTGCTTGCTCTGCAACATCTAACCAATGAAGATGCGTACAATCTTTTTCAGAAATGACTAAATACAAAGGATAAGGAAAAGTTGGATTAATCTTCATAAACTGAGATTTTCAAATTTGTTTGAATTTCTTCTGCAGATATATGGTATAACGTGTCATACAAATTCATTTGTAAGGTTCCTGGGCCATTACTTTTTTTCTGTGCCAATTCACCTGCTAAACTAAATATGGCCATGCCGCTAACCGTTTCGAGGAAAGGATTTTTATTAAGGCCAATAAAAGCACCGATGCTAGCTGTTGCTGAACAACCTAAACCAGTAACTTTAGTCATCAATTCATGACCATTTTTAATTTCAATTATCGGATTGTTGGATACAATAAAATCTGAAGCACCTGAAATGCAAACAACAGATCCAATTTTCTGGTTTAAATTGTGTGCTGCTTTTATCGCTTGATTACTTTGATGTGTACTGTCGACTCCTTTTCCCTGAACAGCTTCGAAGGTATCTAAAGCTAAAATTTCTGAAGCATTTCCTCTTATGACAGTAGGATGATAGCGAAGCAGTTCTTTTATAAGTTCATTTCTGAAAGTTGAAATTCCAGCTCCAACAGGGTCTAATACCCAAGGTTTATTCAGTTGATCTGCTTTTTTTGCTGCAATTAGCATGCTTTCTGCCCAATAATCATCAAGAGTTCCGATATTGATGACTAATGCATTTGAGATTTTGACGATATTTTCCACTTCTTTGTGTGCATGTATCATAACAGGCGATGCTCCAATTGCCAAAAGAGCATTTGCAGTATTGTTCATCACCACAAAATTGGTGATGTTGTGAACAAGCGGATTTTTTGTCCGGACAGCATGTAAATTTTGAATAATTAGATTTTCCATTAATTGATAATTTTTTAGATGAAACAATTAATGGCTAAAGAGGATTTTCTTTGAAAATAAAGCGTTGCAAATATTAAATAATTGCATAGATATTGCTTTTCCCTACGTCGGTGTTAACCGTATCAGGTTCAAAGGGACTCTCTCAATTCTTTTCAGAATACCCCTAAAGCCAAATCAAATTTATATAAATTGTTTTGACTTTCAGCTATTTTTTAAGAATAAAAATAGAAGATTACATCAAGAATTAATTGTTGAGATCGATTAAAAAGATAAATAAATATAAAGATTGAGTTTCATGTTTTGTCTTAATCCCTAGTTATAAAACGATTAAAAATAAATTATTTAGATTAATAGTTTGTAATTAAAAAATATGCAATATATTTGCAACCCAAATGCATAGTGCATTTTGGTAAAAGTTTAATTTTAAAAGTAGTGCTTACGCGCTATACTATAGAATTATTTATGTATACAGATCCAATTTCAGATTTTCTAACTCGCGTTAGAAATGCAATGATGGCAGGACACAAAGTAGTGGAAATTCCTGCATCTAAAATTAAAAAAGAGATCACTAAGATCTTATTTGAACAAGGTTACATCTTGAACTACAAATTCGAAGGACAAGATCAACCTCAAGGAACAATTAAAATCGCTTTAAAGTACGACAAAGTTACTAAAGAGCCAGCTATCCGTAAAATCAAAAGAGCTTCAACTCCAGGTTTACGTCAATACGCAGGATCTAAAGAATTACCTCGTGTATTAAACGGTTTAGGTGTTGCTATCATCTCAACTTCTAAAGGTGTGATGACAGATAAACAAGCTCGTCAAGAGAATGTAGGTGGTGAAGTTTTATGTTTTGTTTATTAATCTTTTAAAAAATTAAGAAATTATGTCAAGAATAGGACACGCACATATCAACATCCCTGCAGCAGCAACTGTTGAATTTAAAGATAACGTAGTTACTGTAAAAGGTAACAACATTACAATGACAAGAGAGTTAAAAGAAGGATTTGATTTAACAATCGAAGACGGAGTTTTAACTGTAGTTCGTCCAAACGATTCTAAAGATAACAAAGCTTTACATGGTTTATACCGTTCATTAATCAATAACATGATTACTGGTGTAACAGAAGGTTTTAAAAAACAATTAGAATTAGTTGGTGTTGGTTATAGAGCATCTAACAACGGACAAAAATTAGATTTGTCATTAGGTTTCTCTCACAATATCGTTATTGAATTACCTGTTGAAATTAAAGTTGAAACTTTAACAGAAAAAGGTAAAAATCCTATTATTACATTATCATCTCATGATAATCAATTATTAGGAATGATTGTAGCGAAAATTCGTTCTTACCGTAAGCCAGAGCCTTACAAAGGAAAAGGAATTAAATTCGTAGGAGAAATTATTAGAAGAAAAGCAGGTAAATCTGCATAAAAATCATTGAAAAATGGCATTATCTAAAGTAGAAAAAAGACAAAAAATAAAAAGACGCGTGCGTCGAAATATTTTTGGAACAGAAACTAAACCTCGTTTATCAGTTTACCGTTCTAACAAAGAAATTTACGCTCAAATTATTGACGATAACAATGGAGTAACTTTAGCTTCTGCATCATCTCGTGAAAAAGGTGTTGCTGTAGAAGGTACAAAATCTGAAGTTTCTGTATCAGTTGGTAAAGCATTAGCTGCTAAAGCTATTGCAAAAGGAATTGAAACTGTAGTTTTTGATCGTAACGGTTTCGTATATCATGGTAGAATCAAAGCTTTAGCAGATGGTGCTAGAGAAGGTGGATTAAAATTCTAAAAAAGAGAAAGAAATTATGTTAGGATTTAAAAACGTAGAAAGAGTAAAACCAACAGGTTTAGATTTAAAAGATCGTTTAGTTGGAGTACAACGTGTTACTAAAGTAACAAAAGGAGGTAGAGCATTTGGTTTCTCTGCAATCGTAGTAGTAGGTGACGGAAACGGAGTAGTAGGTTACGGATTAGGGAAATCTAAAGACGTAGCTTCTGCAATCGCTAAAGCTATCGAAGACGCTAAGAAAAACTTAGTACGTATCCCGTTATTTAACAACACAATTCCTCACGAACAAGAAGCTCGTTTCGGTGGTGCGCAAGTATTCATCCGTCCAGCATCTAAAGGTACAGGGGTAATTGCAGGTGGTACAGTACGTGCGGTATTAGAATCAGTTGGTGTACATGATGTATTATCAAAATCAAAAGGTTCTTCTAACCCTCATAACGCAGTAAAAGCTACATTCCGCGCTTTATTAAGCTTACGTTCTGTAGAGACTATTGCTCGTCAAAGAGGTATTTCTGTAACTAAAGTATTCAACGGTTAAAAAAAAGTAAAATGAGCAAAGTAAGAGTAAAACAAACACGTAGTGCAATCAACCGTGATAAATCTCAAAAAGCTACATTAGTTGCTTTAGGTTTAAAAAAGTTGAATCAAGTTGTTGAGCACGAATCAACTCCTCAAATTGAAGGAATGATCCGTAAAATCTCACACTTAGTAGTAGTAGAAAGAGCTTAATCGCTTTTAACCTTTTAAAAATTATTAAAAATGAATTTAAGTAATTTAAAACCAGCTGCTGGTTCAGTACAAAATAAATTCCGTAAAGGTAGAGGTGAAGGTAGTGGAAACGGTTTGACAGCAGGTCGTGGACACAAAGGTGCTAAATCTCGTTCTGGTTATTCAAGAAAAATCGGTTTCGAAGGTGGACAAATGCCTTTACAAAGACGTTTACCTAAATTTGGTTTCAAAAACATCAACAGAGTTGAGTACACAGGAATCAATTTAGATACAATTCAACAATTAGTTGATAACAACAAAATTACAGATACTTTAAATAAAGAAACATTAGTTCAGTTAGGATTAGCTCACAAAAATGACTTAGTGAAAATTTTAGGTCGTGGAGAGTTAAAAGCAACTGTTAATGTTACTGCTGATAAATTCACTCAAACAGCTCAAGAAGCTATTGTGAATGCAGGAGGTAAAGTAGAATTAGTTAACGCTTAAGAATATATTTTATAGATGAAAGGGTTTATACAGACCATAAAAAATATCTGGAGCATAAAAGAATTGAAGGATAAGTTACTTGTAACTATCCTTCTATTGTTGGTTTATAGATTCGGTTCTCATATTCCACTTCCAGGTGTCGATATTAACGAGGTTAATCGTTTTGTTGCAGACCAAGAAAATGCAAATTCAGGAATTTTAGGATTATTAAACTCTTTTACCGGAGGTTCTTTTAAGAGAGCTTCCGTATTTGCGTTAGGAATTATGCCTTATATCTCTGCTTCGATTGTTATACAATTGATGGGATTAGCAGTACCTTACATCCAAAAACTACAAAAAGAAGGAGAAAGCGGACGTAACAAAGTAAACCAAATTACGAGATGGTTAACAATCGGGATTTGTTTGGTGCAAGCACCAGCATACCTTACATTAGTAACTTCTCAAATTTTACCTTACGATCCAACTTCATCATATGCTATCTATGTAATTCCTCCAACCAACTTTTGGTTCTGGTTCCCTTCAACAATCATTTTGATTACAGGGACAATCTTTGCCATGTGGATGGGAGAAAAAATTACTGACAAAGGTATAGGTAACGGTATTTCAATCTTAATTATGGTTGGTATCCTAGCCGACTTACCAAAAGCAATATTTAATGCATTTGAAGTTGACCCTTCAAACGGTATTTTCTTCTTGATAGAAATGTTAGGGTTAATCCTAGTTATTGCAATGTGTATTATGATTGTTGCAGCGGTGCGTAAAGTACCAGTACAATATGTAAGAAGAGCGCAAACTTCAAGTAGTTCATATATGAGATCAGTTACAGACTCTGTACGTTCATATATTCCACTTAAAGTAAATGCAGCAGGTGTAATGCCTATTATCTTCGCACAAGCAATTATGTTTTTACCAGGAACATTGGCAAACTATTTCTTAGACGAAGGAAGTCCAGTAAAAGCATTCTTCGCGAAAATGGCAGATCCATTTACGTGGGAATACAATTTGATCTTCGGATTACTAATTATTATCTTCACATATTTCTATACTGCAATCACAATCCCAGTAAACCAAATGGCAGAAGATCTTAAACGTAACGGAGGAATCATCCCTGGAATCCGTCCTGGAAAAGAAACTGCAAATTTTTTAGACGAAATTTTATCAAAAATTACGTTACCTGGAGCAATTTTACTAACTTTGCTTGCTGTTTTGCCAGCGATTGTAAAATTATTAGGTGTAGAACAGAGCTTAGCAATGTTCTTTGGAGGTACATCAATGTTAATTATGGTGGGAGTTATCTTAGATACTGTACAACAAATTAATACATATTTATTAAATCACCGTTACGATGGTTTAATGTCTTCAGGTAGAACTTCAAGAGATATCTAATAAGATTTTATTAAAAAGATTTATGGCTAAACAAAAACATATTGAACAAGACGGTACGATTACAGAAGCATTATCAAATGCAATGTTCCGTGTCGAATTAGAAAATGGACATGTTGTAACATGTAACATATCTGGTAAAATGCGTATGCACTATATCAAATTATTACCAGGTGATAGAGTTAAAATAGAGATGTCTCCTTACGATTTAACGAAAGGTAGAATATCTTACAGATACTAAAAGAAATAATAACGACTGGTGATAGAGTTAATGTAGATACGTTAACTCTATCGGATTATAAATAAATTTACAAAGATGAAAATTAGAGCATCCATTAAAAAGAGAAGTGCTGACTGTAAAATTGTGCGTCGTAAAGGACGTTTGTATGTGATCAACAAAAAGAATCCTAAGTTTAAACAAAGACAAGGTTAATTATTTAGAATTATGGCAAGAATTTCAGGTGTAGATTTACCTAAAAACAAAAGAGGGGTAATCGGACTTACATACATTTACGGGATCGGAAGAAGCAGTGCTTCTAAAATCTTAGCTGAAAATAATATTTCAGAAGATACAAAAGTTAGCGAATGGACTGATGAAGAAATCAACGCAATCCGTGCATCGATCAATGAAACTTTCAAAGTAGAAGGTGAATTAAGATCAGAAATCCAATTAAACATTAAACGTTTAATGGATATCGGATGTCAAAGAGGTATTCGTCACAGATTAGGTTTACCATTACGTGGTCAAAGAACAAAAAATAACTCACGTACAAGAAAAGGTAAAAAGAAAACAGTTGCTAACAAGAAAAAAGCCACTAAATAATAAATAGGATCATGGCAAAAAATCAGAAAGTAGTAAAGAAAAGAAAAGTAGTTATTGAAGCTACTGGACAAGCTCATATTCAAGCATCGTTTAACAATGTTATCGTTACTTTAACAAACAAAAACGGTGAAGTTATCTCTTGGTCTTCAGCAGGTAAAATGGGATTCCGTGGATCTAAAAAGAACACTCCTTACGCTGCTCAAGTAGCTGCTCAAGATGCAACAACAGTTGCATACGAAGCAGGATTAAGAAGAGTAAAAGTATTCGTGAAAGGACCAGGTCAAGGTCGTGAATCTGCTATTAGAACAATTCATAACGGTGGTATCGAGGTTTCTGAAATCGTTGATGTTACTCCATTACCACACAATGGATGTCGTCCACCTAAAAAGAGAAGAGTATAATCATTTTTCTCAATTTAATTATTTAATATATTTAATAGTAACAAATCATGGCAAGATATACAGGACCAAAAACTAAAATTGCAAGAAAATTTGGACAACCAATTTTCGGTGACGATAAATCTTTTGAGAAAAAGAAATATCCTCCAGGGCAACACGGACCTAACAAAAGAAGAGCTAAAAAATCAGAATACGCTATTCAGTTAACTGAAAAACAAAAAGCAAAATATACTTACGGTATTTTAGAGCGTCAATTTGCTAACTTATACAAAAAAGCAAATGCTTCTAAAGGAATTACAGGTGAAGTATTATTACAATTATGTGAATCTCGTTTAGATAACGTAGTTTACCGTTTAGGTATCGCAAACTCACGTAGTGCTGCACGTCAATTAGTATCTCACAAACACGTAACTGTAAACGGAGAAATCGTGAACATCCCTTCTTACCAATTAAAAGCTGGTGATGTAATCGCTGTTAGAGAAAAATCTAAATCTTTAGCTGCAATCACAAACTCTTTACACGCACGTAGCGAGTACGATTGGTTAATTTGGAACGACGAACAAAAATCAGGAACTTTCACAAAAGCTCCAGAAAGAGTTCAAATTCCAGAAGATATTAAAGAGCAATTAATCGTCGAGTTATATTCTAAATAAACCTTAAAATCAGACTAATAAAATGACTATTTTAAATTTCATCAAACCTGACAAAGTAATCTTAGTAGAGTCTGACTCTAAATTCGGACAATTTGAGTTCCGTCCATTAGAGCCAGGATACGGGATTACAGTTGGAAATGCTCTACGTAGAGTGTTACTTTCTTCATTAGAAGGATATGCGATCACTTCAATCAAAATTGAAGGAGTTGAGCACGAATTTTCAACTATTCCAGGAGTAGTGGAAGATGTTACAGAGATCATTTTAAATCTGAAAAAGGTTCGTTTTAAGAAACAAATTGATGAATCAGATGCTGAAACTGTAACTGCTACTATCTCAGGGCAAGATCAATTAACAGCAGGTGATTTAGGGAAATTTATTTCTGGATTCCAAGTTTTAAACCCTGAATTAGTTATCGCTAACTTAGACGCTAAAGTAAACGTAACAATTACATTTACAATCGAAAAAGGTAGAGGATACGTACCAGCTGATGAGAATAAAAAGGCTTCTGCGCCAATCGGTACTATAGCAATTGACTCAATTTACACTCCAATTAAGAATGTAAAATACGCAATTGAAAACTATCGTGTAGAACAAAAAACTGACTACGAAAAATTAGTTTTTGAAATTACAACAGATGGTTCTATAACACCTCAAGATGCTTTAACTGAAGCAGCTAAAATCTTAATTCACCACTTTATGTTATTCTCAGATGAGAGAATAACATTAGAAGCGGAAGAAGTTGCATCTGGTGAAACTTATGATGAAGAAGCATTACATATGCGCCAATTATTGAAAACAAAATTGGTAGATATGGATTTATCAGTAAGAGCATTAAATTGTTTAAAAGCAGCTGAAGTTGAAACATTAGGCGAATTAGTTTCTTTCGCTAAGTCTGACTTAATGAAATTCAGAAACTTTGGTAAGAAATCTCTTACAGAGTTAGAAGAATTGGTGGACAGCAAAGGTCTTAACTTTGGAATGGACATCGTAAAATATAAGTTAGACGTAGAATAATTTTATTAAAAAATGAGACACGGAAAAAAATTTAACCATTTAGGTAGAACTGCCTCTCATAGAAGAGCTTTATTATCTAATTTAGCTATAGCGTTGATTACTCACAAGAGAATTAACACAACAGTAGCAAAGGCTAAAGCATTACAAACATATGTTGAGCCTTTATTGACAAAGTCTAAAACAGACGATACTAACAACCGTCGCGTTGTATTTTCATACTTACAAGATAAAGAAGCTGTAACTGAATTATTCAGAACTGTAGCTCCTAAAATTGCAAATCGCCCAGGAGGATACACTCGTATCATCAAAACTGGATTCCGTTTAGGTGACGGTGCTGATACTGCAATGATCGAGTTAGTAGATTTCAATGATATCTACACTAACGCGAAAGTAGAGAAAAAAGCAACTACACGTCGTAGTAAAAAAAGTACTAAAACAGAAGAAGCTGCACCAGCTGCTGAAACTGAAAGTACAGAAGAAGCATAATCTATTCGATTATATAGTAAAAAGCCTCCCAAATTGGGAGGCTTTTTTTGTATTTATTAATTATGACAATTTGTAATACTTTATAATTTTCTAGATTGACAATAAATTCTTTTCAATCATCTAATTTTCTAGATATGATTGTTTTAAAATCTTAATGTTAAAAAATCAACTAAAATCCTTATTTTTGGATTGATTTTGGCAATAAACCAATTATCAAACATAAAATTGATATGAAAAAATTACTATTCATGATGGCTGTAGCAATGGCAGTTGTTTCATGTAAAAAAGATGATAAAGTCGTAGGAAAAGATAAAGATGGAAAAGAATTAATTGTGAACGAAAAAGGTGATACAGTTGCCAAAATAGAAACAACAGATTCTTTGAAAATCGCTGAAACGCCTGCTGAAACAGAAGTTGTTGCAATAACAAAAGGTGCAGATGACAAATATACATACAAATACAATTTGGAGATAGGAAAGACTTATCCAATGACGTTGGGAATTAAAACAACTCACACGGCTTCGGACGGGAAACAATCTCAAAAAATGTCAAGTGAAAGTAAAAAACAAATTGATTATACGGTAAAAGATTTCAAAGATGGTGTGTATACATTAGAAGTGAAATCTAAACAATATAGCGAGAAAATGACAGATCCTTCGGGAAAATCAATTTCGTATGACACAAATGCTGCAAAACCAGCGAACAAAGATATTGCGGTTTCTTGGTCGATTTACAAAGCTATGACAGGAAAAACGTATACAATGAAAGTTGATCAGAAAGGAAAAGTTGTAAGCGTTGATGGATTAGAAGGAATCAAAACTTCAATTCTTAACTCTGTGAAGAAACAAGTTTCAGCAGAAGAGTTTAAATTCTTTACACAGATTATCGACAATTCATTAAACAAACAAGCAATTTCTTCTCAATTTGAAGAAACGATGAATATTTTCCCTAACAAAACTTTAGCGCTTAAAGAATCTTGGAGCGATAGTCAAAAAATTGATCAAGGTCCAATGAAAGGAAATATTTCGATGAAAAGAACTTTAGCAAGTGTTGAGCCTGCAAATACGACAATTACTGTAAATGGAACGCAAAGTTTGAAAGGTAATGAGTCGCAACAAGGTGTTACAATGTCTGCGAATAGTAGTGCGAATGTAGATGGAAAAATTTTGTTGGACACTAAATCTGGTTGGATCAACAAAGTTAATTTAACGAAAAAGGAAACATTAAAACGTACAGTAGAAGCGCAAGGTCAAAAACAAACGATGACTGAGTCGGTTACAACTGTCACAACAGTTAACTAAAATGAAAACAATTATTTGGATTATAATTTTAAGTATTATTTTCTTAACTATTTTTAGATTTTTAAGAAAAGTATTTGCAGTGAAAAAAGTTTTTCAAGAAGCAATTAATCAGCAAAGAAATGCTTATAATCAGAACCAAAACTCAAATGATTCGTACAACGAATCGAAACCAAACACATCTTTCGACAAACCGAAATATAATATAGACGCCGAAACGGTGGATTACGAAATAATCGAAGAAAAAAAGGATGAAAAATAAAAAGAATTTACTCTACGTTCTTATCTCATTGCTGCTTTTTGCAGTGATTGCATTGGTGTATTGTTCACCAGTTTTATCGGGAAAATCTGTTATTCAACCTGATATTATCAACTACAGGGGTAGTGCGCAAGAAATGTTGACGTATCAAGACAAAACAGGAGAAAATGTCTATTGGTCTGATGCGATGTTTGGTGGAATGCCAACCTATCAAACTGGAGCAAAATATGATTTTGATATTATCAAAACGATAGATGGTGTTTTCAGATTTTTACCACGTCCAGCAGATTATATTTTCTTGTTATTTACAGGATTTTTTATTCTTGGCTTAACGCTTTTCAAAAAATGGCAATATGCTTTAGTTGGTGCAATTTTCTTTGCTTTTAGTTCGTATTATTTTGAGCTGATTGCAGCAGGGCATAACGGAAAGCTCCATACAATTGGTTATTTCGCGCCTTTTGTTGCCGGAATTCTTTTATTGTATCGTAAAAAATACATTGCAGGTTTTGTACTTACAACCTTGTTTATGGGATTGCAATTACAAGCCAATCACATTCAAATGACGTTCTATTTGTTTTTAGCGATGTTGGTTTTTGCAATTGTTCAATTTATTGATAGTTTAAAGAAAAAAGAATTACCAGATTTCTTAAAATCATCTGCATTAGTAGTTGTCGCTTTAATTATTGCAGCAGGATTGAATGCAAATCGATTATTGTCAACTTACGAATACAGTAAAGAAACAACTCGTGGAAAATCTGAGATGACCTTGTTGAAAAAGAATTCGAACGGATTAGATCACGATTATATCACACAATGGAGTTATGGAAAATTAGAAACATTAAATCTTTTTATTCCAAATTTGATGGGTGGTGGTTCGCAAACGAATCCAGAAGATTTAAAGAATTATACATCAGAATTACAAAATACTCAATATAGCCTTGGTGAAGACGAGTTCAATCAGCAAGTTTTTCAAGCTGTGGCAAGTCAACCGAGAAGTGCATATTGGGGAGATCAGCCAGGAACTTCCGGACCTGCATATCAGGGAGCTGTAGTCGTTTTCTTGTTTATTATCGGAATGTTTATGGTACGTGGAAAATACGCGACCTATAAAAAATGGTTAGTTGGAGCAACGATTCTAAGTTTCATTTTGGCTTGGGGTAAAAATTTACCATTCGTTACCAACTTATTCATTGATTATTTCCCGATGTATGATAAGTTCCGCGCTGTATCATCAATCTTGGTAATTGCCGAATTTACAATGCCTTTCTTAGCAATTTTGACTTTATATTATTTCTTTAATTCTGACGAATCAGATGAATTCAAAAAGAAAGTACTTTATATAGCTGGTGGTTCTACAGTCGGAATTCTAATTATTTTCTTCTTATTCGGTGGAATGATTTTTCCATTTACATCAGAGAATGAAAAATTAATGACTGAACAATTAATCGGACAAATTCAGCAAGCAAATCCAAATGCAATCGGACTTTGGGATGGATTAATAAAACGATTAGATGAAGCATTAATTCAAGATAGAATTTCTATGTTTAAAGCGGATACAGTTCGCACATTGATTTTTGTTTTGTTCACAATGGCTTTGTTGTTGGCTTATTTATTCAAGTTTATCAAAAAACCAATTATCGTCATTTTAGCGATTGGTGCATTGGCTTTTATTGACGGATTTACGGTGAATAAAAGATATTTGAACGAAGATAATTTTGTATCTAAATACATTGTTGATAATCCTTTCCCAACTGAAATGTCGCCTCGTTTACAAACTGAAGCAGAGAACAACAATAATGTAGCGCAAATTGCTTACAAAGTTCCATTGAATAATTTATTATTAAATATTTCAAAACAAGATAAATCACATTTCCGTGTGTACAATACGGTTTTGAGTACATTTAATGAAGCTGGAACTTCATATTTTGTTCCTTCAATTGGTGGTTATCATGCGGCGAAATTAGGAAAATACCAAGATGTTGTGGATATCTATTTTTCTCAAGATCCGCAATTGAAAAAATATGGAATCAAAGATGAAACAGGTTTGATTAATGTATTGAATATGATGAATACGAAATACATTATTCATGGAAGTCCAACGGAGCCGCAAGTACAGCAAAATCCTACAGCTTTGGGAAGTGTTTGGTTAGCCTCAAATATCAAATGGACAGAAAATGCAAATGATGAAATTTTAGCGATAAATTCTACTCCAATTAATAACACGGTAATTTTACGTAAAGATTTGGTTGAGAATAAAAACATGAATGTTTCGGCAGATACTAATGCGAAAATTGAATTGGTTGATTATTCACTAATGAAGATGACGTATAAATCTTCTTCTAATACAGATCAAATTGCTGTTTTCTCAGAAGTTTATTATCCGCACGGTTGGATTGCAACGGTTGATGGAAAAGAAGTTCCGATCGAAAAAGCGAATTATGTTTTGCGTGCAGTTCCTGTACAAAAAGGAAATCATACAATCGTGATGGAATTTAAACCACAAGTTATTTCTACTGGAAATATGATTGTGATAGTTTCGAATATTTTACTTTTAATCGTTGTGGCTGGAGGTATTTATTTGGGATATAAAAAATGTTCTATAAAAGAGAATTTAAACTTAGTCGCTGAAAAGGCTTAATTTTGGAATGAAAAAAATATTAATCATCACCTATTACTGGCCTCCTGCGGGAGGTCCTGGTGTTCAAAGATGGTTGAAATTCACAAAATATCTTCCTGAATTTGGATATGAAACCTATGTTTATATTCCAGAAAATCCTTCTTATCCAATTCTCGATGAAACTTTAGCCAAGGACATTAATCCAAAAGTTAAAATCATCAAGAATAAAATTTGGGAACCTTATCAGTTAGCAGAAAAACTGAATCCAAAGAATAAAGCTTATAAAGGTGGACATTTCGAAAAGAAAGAAAATCAATCTTTCATGTCGAGATTGTCAGTTTTTGTGCGTGGAAATTTCTTTATTCCAGATGCGCGCAAGTTTTGGGTAAATCCTTCTGCAGAATATTTAAAAGACTTTTTACAGAAAGAAAATATAGATACGATTGTAACTTCTGGTCCGCCTCATAGCTTACATTTAATCGGTTTGAAATTGAAAAAACAATTACCAAATCTCAAATGGTTGGCAGATTTTCGTGATCCATGGACTCAAATTAGTTATCACAAAGAATTGAAATTAACTTTTTGGGCTGCAAAAAAACACGAAGATTTAGAGCGTGAAGTAATGCAAAAAGCAGATGTTGTTTTAGCAACAAGTTATGCTGATGGAGAAAATTTCAAGAAGATTGGTGCAAAACATGTAGAAGTAATTACAAATGGTTTTGAAGAAGTAAAACAACAAACAGAAAAAGATCAAAATCACTTTCATTTGACGTATTCTGGAGGTTTGGAAATGCTTCGAAATCCTGTTGCATTGTGGAAAGCTTTAGCTGAATTAACTTCCGAAAATCAATCATTCAAAGAAGATTTAAAACTTAATTTTTATGGTTCTTTAGCTGATGACGTCAAACAAACAGTGATTGATGCAGGTTTAGAGAAAAACTTGGTTGCACATGGTTACGTTTCACATCAAGAGTCATTGAACGCTATTAATACAGCAAATGTTTTGATTTTGACCAACTTTGATAATGTTGCATCTAAAGGAATTATTCCTGGAAAGTTATTTGAATATATGGCGACTGGAAATCCTATTTTAGCAATTGGACCAGCTGAGGCTGATGTTCAAAAAATACTGCATAAAACGAAAGCTGGCGATTATTTTAGCCATCAAGATGTTACTGAAATAAAATCTTTCATCCTTTCTATTTATAACCAATGGTTAAGAAATCCTCTTCAAAAATTTGAAACAAACGAAGACGAAGTTCAACAATTCAACCGTAAAAACTTAACTAAAAAGTTGGTTGACGTGGTAAATAATTTAAAAATAAATTAATACTATATTTGTAGAATAAAAATATTTATAGTAATTTCATCATAATTAACAACCTTATAATGAAATTACTATACTATTTTATCATTTTTATTGGTTGCATTGTATATGCACAGCCACAAATAAAAACCGACGCGACATTCAATTCTTCTAATTACTCCCAAACAAATTTCGAGTTATCTGATTACAATATAACTTACGATTACAAAGTTGTTCGTAATATAAAAAACCCGGAAAAAGCGAAAGCTGGTTTAGCACTTCTACAAATTGGTAAACGTTACAATAAATTCGTCGATTACAATAGAATTGGATCAGATTCTATAGACGAAAAACATAGTCATTTGGGAACAGTTAATGCAAATGATATTAATATTAGTATGGCTCAACGTTTCAAATCTGCCTTTAGATATCAAATTATTATCGATAAAGAAAAAGATCAATTGACTTTTGCAGATAAAATTTATCACGATTCATTTTTTTATAAAGAAACGTTACCAAAATTGGATTGGAAACTACTGAATGACATCAAACAAATATTGAATTATACTGCAAAAAAAGCGACTGTAAACTACGGTGGTAGAAAATGGACGGCTTGGTACACAGACGAAATCCCAATGAATGCTGGTCCGTATAAATTTTATGGTTTGCCTGGTCTTATTTTAGAAATTTATGATGATAAAGAACATTATCATTTTACAGCAAACGCTATCAACCAAAAACCTAAACAAATCTATTTAGCACAAGGTGAAAAAACACCTATAGAGGTTAAAAAAACAGAATTCTATAAAGCCGAAAAAGATTATCATGAAAATGCAGCTGAAAGGTTAAAAGGATATGCTCTTGACGAAAATAAGAAACCTATAACCAATTTGGGTGGAATGCCTTATAACCCTATTGAATTGGAGTAAGAATTTAACATATTCTATTTGTTTTTAATTACTTAACTTACAAAACGATTTGTTTTATTCATTTATTATTATTATTATTATTGATGTAATTAACGTTAATGAGGCAATTGTAGGTTGCAAACTATGATTGATTATTAAAAAACTAAATTACTTAAAAAATGAAAAAAATGTTATTAACAAGTGCTTTTGCACTTATCGGAACTTTTGCAATGGCAAATGAAACTAACACTACTACAGTTGTAGAAAAAGAATGTGATTTATTTAAATCAAGTACAGAATGTGGAGGTTATATAATGGCTTGCAAAGATAAAGACGCAACTTGGGATTTAGCAGCAATAAATGAAGCAGATAAAAAGCTATGTGAAATGGAAAAATTAATAGAATCTATTCCACCTGCAAATTAAAGTAATAATCTAATAAATTATGTAGATAATTAAATAAATATTATTTAGTTATCTACATTTATCGATACCATGAAAAAGCTATTATATATATTATTATTAATACCAATTATCTCTTTATGTCAATCATATGAATTTGTATATAATTACACATATAAATATGACAGTTTACATCCTAATAATATAATTGAAGAAGATATATTTGTTTTAAGAAACGATATCGATAGATATTATGTTTCTAAAAATACTTACAACATTAATGAAATTGAGTATTTAGCTAATCTCAATAACGAGAATCCTCAAACAACTTGGAGTAAATTAGGTCAAATTCCTAATTCTAAACTAACCACTATCATCTACGAGAAAGCTTCAAATACAATGATTCTTAATTCTAAATTAGGAACAATCAATTATGAAACAGAATTAAGTTTTCCTGATATCATATGGAATTTAAAAGATGAAAAGCATAAAAATAATATTGAATTAAAAAAAGCTACTACTACTTACTTAGGGCGTCAGTGGATTGCTTGGTATAATGATAATATTCCCATTAACGATGGTCCATTTATTTTCAAAAATTTACCAGGACTAATTGTAGAATTATATGATGTAGAAAATAATTACAACTGGACTTTATCCCAATATAAATACGATGTTAATAATCAAAACAAAGAAATTTTAGCTAAAAGAATTAAAAAAGCAATTAAACTTTCAAATAAAGAATTTAATAATATCATAAATCAGGACTTCATGGACCCAACTATTTCAATTGAAAGCGCTGGAATACAAGTTTCCGAAGATAAAAAAACAAAAATAAGAGAGTTTTTAAAAAATCAAAAATATAGATTTATAATTAAAGATTTAATGCTATACCTATAAAATATCATTATCAATTTGAGATATCAATTAACACTATTATTTACTCTAATCTCACACTTTATTTTTGCACAACTTACTATTTCTGGTGTTGTTAAAAATGAAGAAGGAAAACCTATTTCTGGTGCTAATGTTACCATTTCACCAAGTACTTCGGACGAAACGTTGGCATACTTTATTACAAAATCTGATGGTAAATATTCTATCAAAATAGATAATCCATCGCACGAAACCTATGAAATTAAGGTTCGTGCGATGAATTATGCTTTTACTTCAGATTTGGTAAATGAATCGTCTACAAACTTTGATTTCACTTTACAAGAAAAAGCTATCGAGTTAAAAGAAGTTAAATTAAAAGAATCTCCAATTCGCAAAAAAGGCGACACAATTGCCTATGATGTCAGTAATTTTAAAGATATAAAAGACCGTTCTATAGCAGATGTGATCAAAAAAATGCCTGGAATAGAAATCGAAAATTCTGGTAGAATCTTGTATCAAGGCGAACCAATCAATAAATACTACATCGAAGGAATGGATTTGTTGGGCGGAAAATATGCATTAGCAAACGAAAATCTTTCTGCAGACGCTGTGGATAAAGTACAAATTTTAGAGAATCATCAACCGATCAAGATTTTAGACAGTTTGGTTTATAGCTCTAAAGCCGCATTAAATATCAAATTAAAAAGCAAAATTACCTATTCTGGTAAAGCAGAAGTTGGTCTTGGCGCTTCACCATTGTTGTATCAGGCGAATATTACACCAATGTTGTTCACAAAAAAGCAACAAATGATAGGTTCTTATCAAGGAAATAATCGTGGAAATGATGTTTCTCGTCAATTAAAAACCTTAAGTCTTGAAGATTTTTTAAATGACTCTGAAAAATTTTCGAACGAAAGTTGGTTATCAATTGCAGGTGTACAAACTCCCAATTTTGATGGCGAACGTTGGTTAGATAATGCAATAAATATTGGTTCTTGGAATCATCTTTTTAAATTAAAAAAAGAGCTAGATTTACGAATTAACTTGTCTTATCACAACGATTTTCAAAAGCGATTCGGAGAAACAAACACACAATATTTTTTACCAACAGGTGATATATTTCTCAACGAAATCAAAAAAAATTATTTGCAAATAGAAAGTCTTAATCTAAAAGCAACATTATCTCAAAATAGTTCTAAAAATTATCTTGAAAATGTCTTGGAATTTAAAGGAGACTGGAACAGTTCGAGAGGAGATCTCAATCAAAATAATAATTTTATTACACAACGATTAACACAACCAAATCGGCAGTTTACCAATCAGTTTAATACAATCAAGAAAGTTGGTAAACAATTAATTACGTTGCGTTCTGTTATTGCATACAGAAATTATAACGAGAATTTAAGTGTTTCTCCTGGAGTTTTTACTGATTTTATAAACAACGGAAATGATTATCAAAATGTGTTTCAACAAATTAATTTTGAGAAATTTTCGACAAATAATTTCGCTGAATTTTCAAAAGGAATAAAAGCTTTAACGCTACAATCAAAAATTGGAATTAAGTACACCAATCATACAATGAAAAGTGATTTGTTAGCAGATAATCAACCAATAAATTCTACTTTTACTAACAATACACGCTGGTCAACTTTAAATCCGTATGTAGAAAATAACTTTTCGTACAGAAAGAATCGACTTAATTTTTCTTTTGGAATTCCTTTTCAGTGGTATAATTTAGAGAATAATTCTTTCGGAAATAAAACTTCATACAATCGTTTTTACATCGAACCAAAATTTAATATAGGTTTAGAATTTTCAAAATTCTGGAAAGTATCAACCTCGCATAATTTCTCTAATGATTTGGGGAGTTTAACACGTTTGCACGAAGGATTTATATTGTATCGATACAATTCTATTCAACAAAATGACGGAAATTTTAACGAAGTAAAAAAATGGATTTCTTCTTTACGTTTCGAGTATAAAAATCCGATAAAATCTAGGTTTATCAATTTTGGATATTCGTACAATTGGTCAGAAAATAACTTAATCTACAATTACAGCTATAATGCGGATGCAAGTACAGTTTTAGAAGCTTTGAACTTAAAAAATCATCAAAAAACACATTCTGTTAATGCTAAAATAAGTCAATATTTTTCTAAAATTAAGACAACATTTAATTTAGCTGGAGGTTATAATTTTACAACCTACGATCAATTATTAAATGATGATTTAATCGAAATTCACAATACCATTTTAACTTCTAATTTTGATGCATCTTTCAGATTATTAAGTTGGATGACTTTTGAATATAAATACGGTTTAACAAATTATAAAAATAAGTTTTCAAAGGAATCTGAATCACGTTCAATCACCAATCAAATCCACCAAATAGGATTACATTTTTTTCCTGCAGATCAGCATTATATAAAACTTAATTTTGATTTGTATGTTAATGATGATTCAAGATTAAATCCAAATTCAACTTTCGGAGATTTAATGTATCGTTATTCATTAAAAAAGAAGAAAATAGATTTTGAATTGTCTGCTTATAATCTTTTTAATGAAAAATATTTTTCTCAAAACAGTTTTTCTTCCAATTATGAACAACGATTTATCTATAAGTTGAGACCAACTCAAGTTATGTTTACCACTCGATTTAATTTTTAATTTATCAACCTCATAATTATTAACTTCAAAATTGTATAACTCGATAATTTATTTTAATAAAATATCAAAATCTAACATCTGTCATAAGTGGGTTGAATATATTTTACCTAAATTTATTTTGAAAAAATATAAACCACAGAGAAATGAATGACAATCGTAAGAAAGATGCATTGAATTACCATTCAATGGGTCAACCAGGAAAGATTGCAGTAGTGCCTACAAAACCTACGAATACACAACGTGATTTATCGCTTGCTTATTCACCAGGTGTTGCGGAGCCTTGTTTAGAGATTGAAAAAGATCCAGAAAATGCTTATAAGTACACAGCAAAAGGAAATCTGGTTGCAGTTATTAGTAACGGTACAGCCGTTTTAGGCTTGGGAGATATTGGTGCGGTAGCTTCAAAACCGGTGATGGAAGGTAAAGGTCTTCTATTCAAAATTTTTGCTGATATTGATGTTTTCGATATCGAATTGGATACAAAAAATGTTGATGAATTTATCAATACGGTAAAAGCTTTAGAGCCTACTTTTGGAGGAATTAATTTAGAGGATATTAAAGCGCCTGAGTGTTTCGAAATTGAGAAACGTTTGAAAGCTGAAATGAATATCCCAGTTATGCACGACGATCAACACGGAACAGCTATTATTTCTGGTGCAGCGTTGATTAATGCATGTGAATTACAAGGAAAAAATATTTCTAAAGTTAAAATTGTAGTAAACGGAGCTGGTGCTGCGGCAATTTCGTGTACAGGAATGTATATTTCTGTTGGTGCAACGAAAGAAAATATCGTGATGTTAGACAGTAAAGGCGTAATCCGTTCTGACCGTGATAATCTTGATCCTTCTAAGTCTGAATGGGCAACAGATCGTGATATTTCGACATTGGCAGATGCTGTTAAAGATGCAGATGTTTTTATCGGTTTATCGGCTGCAGATGTTTTATCAGCAGATATGTTGAATACAATGGCAGAAAACCCAATTGTGTTAGCAATGGCAAATCCAAATCCAGAGATTGTATACGATTTAGCAGTTGCGACGCGTCAAGATATTATTATGGGAACTGGGCGTTCTGATTATCCAAACCAGGTGAATAATGTACTGGGGTTTCCGTATATTTTTAGAGGAGCGTTAGATGTTCGTTCGACGACAATTAATGAGGAAATGAAAATTGCTGCTGTTCGAGCAATTGCAGAATTAGCAAAAGAACCAGTTCCTGAAGTTGTGACGCAAGCATACAATAATCATTCGATCAAATTTGGAAAAGATTATATAATTCCAAAACCTAATGATCCCCGTTTGTTACCAGAAGTTTCGGCTGCGGTTGCAAAAGCGGCGATCGAAACTGGTGTTGCTAAAAATATCATTACAGATTTCGAAGCATATAAATTGTCTTTGATTAAGCGAATCGGAAAAGAAAGTACGATTATGCGTAATTTGACACAAACGGCAAAATCAAATCCAAAACGTGTTGTTTTTGCTGAAGGAGATCGTTTCGAAATTCTTCGTGCAGCGCAAATTGTAAAGGAAGAAAAAATCGCTATTCCAATTATTTTAGGAAAGAAAAATAAAATTCAACAAATGATTAAAGATTATATGTTGGATTTGGAAGATGTTGAAATTGTTGATACAAATGCTGAAGAAGATTCGGATAGATACAATCAATTCGTTGATTTTATTTATTCGAAACGTCAACGAAAAGGAATCTCAAAATCTGATGCGAAAAAATTATTGAGAGATCGTAATTATTTTGGATCATGTATGGTTGAGTTTGGTTATGCAGATGCAATGATTTCGGGAATGACGAAAAATTATTCGCAAGCGATTCGTCCAGCTTTAGAATTAATTGGAGCGGAACAAGGTCAAAAAGTTGCGAGTATGTATATGATGTTGACAGAAAAAGGACCAGTTTTCTTAGGTGATACAACGGTTAATTTAGATCCAACTTCAGAGGATTTAGTTAACATTACATTGCAATTTAACGAAACAATTAAGAAATTTAAAATTGAACCAAAGATTGCATTATTATCTTATTCAAACTTCGGATCAAATAAAGGAGAAACGGTTTCTAAAGTTCAGAATGCAGTGAATTATCTACATCAAAATCATCCAGATGTTTTAGTTGATGGCGATATTCAGGCAAATTTTGCAGTAAACAGAGAGAAATTACAAAGTAATTTTCCATTTTCTAAATTAGCAGGAACGCATGCGAATACATTAGTTTTTCCAAATCTTGAATCAGCGAATATTTCGTATAAATTATTACAAGAATTAGGAAATATAGAAGCGGTTGGACCAATTTTGATCGGAATGAAAAAACCAATTCATTTGTTACAATTGGATAGTACTGTTCGCGAAATTGTGAATATGGTTACCATTGCTGTAATTGATGCACAACAACATCAGTAAAATATAAAATTTATAATACAAAAAATCCACTT